>AP025689.1:3612500-3912500 GCA_023168345.1 Lysinibacillus sp. PLM2
GAAAAGCGTCTCGTGGATCTCGCGTTGGTTTCTTTAAAGTATCTACAATATCCTTAACTGTAATTTCACCGACACCTAATTGATCACTTAACTCTGCAATATTTACATTTTCTAAAGCTGCTTCACAAGCATTTGTTCCTACATCTTTTTTCGTTAAGCCTACTGCTTTTAAAATTTCTTCTGCTAAATCGTAGCTTTCAGGGTGAATACCCGTTGCGTCTAGCGGATTTTTTGCATCTGGAATACGTAGGAATCCGATTGCTTGCTCAAACGTTTTTGCACCAAGTCTTGGAACTTTCTTTAATTGAGAACGAGAAGTAAATTTCCCAGCTTCACTTCGCGCGACTACGATATTTTCAGCCACGGTTTTAGATAATCCCGAAACGTACTGCAACAAAGAGACTGAGGCTGTGTTCACATCAACGCCTACTTGGTTAACAGCAGTCTCTACAATGAATGTTAATGATTCGGATAGCTTTTTCTGTGATACATCATGCTGATATTGACCTACACCTACTGCTTTTGGCTCAATTTTTACTAATTCCGATAATGGATCTTGTAATCGACGAGCAATAGAGACTGCACTTCGTTGCTCAACCTGTAAATCAGGGAATTCAGCCCGCGCAATTTCGGATGCAGAGTAGACAGATGCACCCGCTTCATTAACAATTACATATGAAATCTCTTTATTTGATATTTCTTTTAATACATCCGCAATAAATTGTTCCGTTTCACGGGAGGCTGTACCATTTCCAATAGCAATAATACTAATTGGATATTTATCTAAAATAGCTTTAACTACCGACTTTGATTTTGCAATATCCGGTTTAGGCGGATGAGGATATATGGCTGTTACTTCTAACATCTTACCCGTCTCGTCAACTACCGCTAATTTACAACCTGTTCGGTAAGCCGGATCTACACCTAAAACCATTTTCCCTCGAATCGGTGGTTGTAATAGTAAGCTACGTAAGTTTTCAGAAAAAATATGAATTGCTTGGGCTTCTGCTTTTTCAGTCAATTCATTACGAAGTTCCCTTTCAATAGAAGGTTGGATTAAACGTTTGTATCCATCTTCTATAGCTTCACGAACAGAGTGAACACTTGGCGAACTTGTTATTGAAGGAATCCATTGTTTTTCCATTATTTGTAGCACTGGATCAATTGGCACTTGAATAGATACTTTTAATATATCTTCTTTTTCTCCACGATTAATAGCTAGTGTTCGGTGTGGAACGATATGTTTTACTGGTTCTTCGTACTCGTAATACATTTCAAATACTTTCTTTTCATCTTTATCTGCATCTTTTACAGAAGTGGTGATACGTCCTTCTCTCCAAGAAAGCTTACGAATTTTGTCTCGTACTGCTGCATCATCTGCAAATAATTCCGCTAAGATATCTTTTGCTCCAGCAATTGCTTCCTCAACATTTCCAACACCTTTTTCTTCGTTTACAAATGGTGCTGCAAGAATTTCAATATGTTCTTTGTTAAATTCCAATAATTTGTTTGCAAGAGGCTCCAATCCCTTTTCTTTTGCAACGGTAGCTTTTGTTCGACGTTTTTGTTTGTATGGTCTATAAAGATCTTCCACGCGTTGTAAAATTGTAGCAGCTTGAATCTCGACTCGTAACTCTTCTGTTAATTTACCTTGTTCTTCAATTAGACGTATAACCTCTTCTTTTCTTTGCTCTAACTGTTGTATGTAATGGTATCTATCTTCTATTGCTTTAATTTGAACTTCATCTAATGAACCCGTAGCTTCCTTTCGGTAACGGGCAATAAAAGGTACTGTATTCCCATCCTCTAAAAGTTTAATTACGGCTTCAGCTTGATGGGGTTTAACTTTTGTGTCTTGTGCGATTAACTGTAACATCTTCATATCACTCATTATTCCACAGCCTTTCAGTTATATATCAACTTATTTTAACATTACCTTATTATTTCTTGCTATTTTCGTTAGATGCTAATTTAAATACTATAATAAATGGCTTACTCTAGTTAGAGTAAGCCATTGTATATTATACTCGTAGACTTGTGTTTATAAATTCCTGCATTTTTTTAATAGCCTGTCTCAATATTCTTGAAACATGCATCTGTGAAATTTCTAATTTTTCACCAATTTCTTTTTGACTCAATTGATGAATATATGTAAGTTGAACTACTTCTTTTTCACGCGGGGAAAGCATGTTAATCATTTTTACCAAAGCCATTTTAGAATTAATAATCTCATAACCTATGTCTTCTTCTCCAACTAAATCAAACAAAGTTACACTATTACCTTCAAAATCAGATTCTACCGATTTATCCATAGAAAGGGCTCGATAACTTCTACTTATTTCCATAGCTTCAAGGACTTCTTCTTCCTGTACATCTAAGAATTTAGCGATTTCTTGAATGGAGGGAGAGTGTTGTAATTCATAAGTTAGTTGATCAACAGCCGTTTTTATTTTAGGGGCCAGTTCTTTTATTCTTCTTGGTACATGAACATCCCACGTCTTGTCTCTTATAAATCTCTTTATTTCTCCTACAATTGTAGGAATAGCATATACTTCAAAGTTTCTTCCTAATACCGGATCGTACCTACGAATAGCACCAAGTAAACCAAGCATCCCTACTTGGTATAAATCTTCAAAATTTGATCTACCTTGTGAATACTTTCTTGCAATGGATTCAACTAAATATTCATAATGTAACACCAATGTAGTTTGGGCTTCTTCATTTTTTGTTTCTTGATATAGTGAAAACAATTTTTGAATTTCTTTATTTGTCAAAATTGGATGATGAACTTTGGACATCCTTTTCCACCTGCTCTCTCTTGACAAACTTTGTCATGAAAACAGTTACGCCACCCTCATTTATAACCCTCACTTCATCCATCAGTGCTTCCATAAGAAATAGTCCTAATCCACCTTCTCTTAGATGCTCGATATCTTCGTTGTAATTGTACGGACCTGTTTTAGCCTTTACTTCTTCAAAGCTAAAACTATTGCCATAGTCAGTAACCATAATTTCAATTTTCTGACTATACAGAGCGCAACCTAAAACAATTTCTCCATCATCATTATCTACATATGCATGATGAACAACATTAGTAACTGCTTCGCTAACGGCAATTTTCAAATCTTCAATTTGATCATATAAAAACCCTACTCGACTTGCTAATCCTGAAATGGCAAGTCTAATCACACTAACATATTGCGGCTTCGCGGGAATTTTAATTTCTACATAATCGAAAACTTTCATAGCCCTATTCCACCTTTTCAACTTCAATCTCCATTAATTCGCTTAAACCCGTGATCTTAAATAATCTTTTTAATCTAGTGGAAAGACCTACTAATTTTATCTTCGCTTTTTCCCGTTTTGCTTTTTTGTAAAAACCTACCATAACACCAAGTCCTGTACTATCCATATATTCCACTTTTGATAAATCTAATTCAAATATTGAACTTTCATTTATTTTTATTGACTCAAATTTTTCTCGCAACTTGGGTGCAGTATATGTATCAATTTCACCCATAATATAAATAATCATTAAATTACCTTGTTCTCTTACATGAATATTTACTTCCAAATTCACCACACCTCCAGTTTGAATATAACTCAATTCCCTTTTTTTTCTTTTTTAAAACTATAAAAATTATTTCTTTAAAATAAATATTGTAAAATCATCCTTCAGAGCATAATCCTGTAATTTTTGTAACTCTGAATAGACCTTTTCACATATTTCTTGCGCAGAAAGATGACGGTGCAAATAGGTGATCTCTTTAATAATATTCCGAGATTCATTGACTTCTATATCTCTTATTTCTGTTACCCCGTCAGTCATGATTACAACAAAATCATTTTCCTTTAGCTGGATATCAAATTGAGGATATTTTACCTCTGGAAGTACACCCAATAATAATCCTTTACTTTCTAAATCGTGGAATGATTCATCACTAGCACGGAAATATAGTCCAGGTTCATGTCCCGCCGAACCATATGTTAATACATCATTCACTAAATTATATCGGCCATAAAATGATGAAACAAACATACTGTCATCAACACTTTTCTCAATGATTCGGTTTAATACTTCTAAAACGTGTGATGGATTATTGTTAACGTACTCAAGTGTTTCCAATCCATTTTTAACCATGGACATACATAAAGCCGCAGGAACTCCTTTTCCTACAACATCTGTTACTGCAAAACTTAAGTAATCTTTTTTATCATATAAAAAGCAATAAACACAATCTCCATTCATTTGCCTTAATGGAATAGATAACATTCCAATATCTAAAGATTCTATTTGTGGTACAGTTGTTTTTAGTAAGTGATTTTGGATTCTTGTAGCAATATCCATCTCAATTCTCAATTCTTCTTGTTTGATTAAAAGACTTTGGTGTTCACGAAATTTAAGTCCAAATTGCACCATCACTTCGATGAGGAATTCGTAAGCATAAGATAGCTTTTCCGGTAAATCATCATAGATTTCTTCAATGGCTTTTTTATGAATATTGATTACATCTTCAGGTGCTACATTTTTTTTCATTAGCTGTCGAACATAATTTTGTCCTACATATAAATTCTGTTCCTGTCTATTTGCAATATAATCGGATAAGATTTGTTTATATTGAATTAATAATTGTTGCACAATATATCACCCCATTCTTAACCATTTTTCTACTCTAATTTTTGTTCCTCTTCCTACTTCTGAAGTAATATCCATATTATCCATAAGTCTTTTTACTCCAGGTATACCAGCTCCTATACCTTCTGGAGAATTTTCACCTAATACGCTTTTAATGTCAGCAATACCTGGACCGCTATCCTTAGCTATTATACATATTCCTTTTAAATTTAGATCTTCATTGTCAATTTTTTCAATTTCAATCTGTCCAATTTCTGCATACAAGAAAATATTTTTTGCTAATTCTCCTATTGCAGTTGCGATTCGCGCTTGATCCACTACATCGAATCCGATTGATTTAGCTATTTTTCTAGCAAATTGGCGTGCAGTGATTATATCCCATTCCGTTTTAATATCTATAGTTATTATTTCTGTCACAACTGCACCCCCAAATCATAAGGTTTTTATCAAATTTATTTAACTATTTTATATAATTCTATTATTTGTTATCGGCAAAACCAATAAGGTTTATATACTTTCTATTTATTGTAATTATATTCTAATAATTGTAACAAAGTAATTATAATTTTATTTTAATAACAATGATAATGAAAAGAGCATCGAAAACTTTTGTTTTCGATACTCTTTTTTAAATTATGTATTCAAAATTTCATTAATCCTAAACTTATTTCTAAGGCTTCGTCCACTTTATCCATTAATTCTTCATCTAATTGAGTAATCCGGTCGGTTAGTCTGGATTTATCAATTGTACGCAATTGTTCAAGCAAAATTACCGAATTTCGTTCAAACCCATACTTTTTGGCATCTATTTCAACATGGGTTGGTAATTTTGCTTTTTGAATTTGCGCAGTAATCGCAGCGATAATTACTGTAGGACTGAATCGATTTCCTATATCATTTTGAATGATTAATACGGGTCTTGTTCCACCTTGTTCAGAACCTACCACTGGTGATAGATCTGCAAAAAAAACGTCCCCTCGTTTCACAATCAAATTTCATCCCCCGCTTACGAGACGCTCCACCATATGCTCCGCTTCATACTCCGCATGTAGACATTCACTACAAATTGACAAATTAATTTGTGACATTTCCACATAGCCTTTCATTAAAGCTTCCCGTATTTGATTTGGTTGCTTGTGCGTTGATAATCTACGTGTCGCAACGATTACATACTCTTCTTTGCGCGCAGATTTTTGCTCAAGTGTTTGATTAAACTCTATTAACATCTCTTGAGGAAGAGAATATTGGATTTCTTTTAACTCATCAACTTTTTTCGCGTACAAAAACAAGCACCTCCACAAAAACCATACCGTTTCTTCTACCTATTCTATCATCGAAAATAGTAGTTGAAAAGACAAGATATTATATAATGTGACAATTCTTGTGATTGTAGTGGTTTTTGTTGAAGATTTTTGTCGTATTTTAGTTACGAGTAATAGATTCGAGGCACTCTAGTTGTTATAATACACGGTATTTCATAGTTTATAGTTTCAACTTTTGCTGCCCATTCATCAATTGTTATTTCTTCCTCATTTTGCTTTCCAATTAAAATGACTTTCTCACCTACATTATATGCACTAGGTAATGCAATCATACATTGATCCATGCAAATTCTTCCGATTATAGGAACTCTTTTACCATCAATCAATACTTCTTGCCCACTTAATTTACGTATCATACCATCTGCATATCCTATAGGCAGTGTGCCTACATACATTGGTTCTTCTGCTGTAAAGGTTGCACCATATCCAATTGACTCACCTTTTTGAAGTAATTTTACAGCAACAAGCTCCGTTTCTAACGAAAAAGCTTGTTTAATTGGAAACGGTAATTTACCTTTTACATAAGATGAAGGTGCCAATCCATACATCGAAATACCAAAACGTACTGCATCATATTGTAGATGTCTATCCTTAATCAACATAGTTGCTGTGTTTGCAGCATGAACAACCCGTGGCTTTTCAGGTAACATTCGGACTAGCTTTTCAAACTTTTCTACCTGTTTTTTAAAGTAGGATTCGTCTTCTTCATCTGCCGTTGCAAAATGAGTAAATATCCCATCTACTATAAGGTTACTCGTTTTTTTTATGTCGCTAAATAGAGTTAAAAGTTCCTCAATAGTTGTTACACCAATTCTACCCATACCACTATCGATTTTAATATGTAATTTTAATAACTTATCGGAGTTAAATTGAACCTTATTAACCCAATCCGATGAATATACTGTTAAAGTAATATTTTCATCAGCAGCTACCTTTGCAAAGGTAATCGGAGAATATCCAAGTACTAAAATATCAATAGTAGGAAAATGCTTTCGAATATGGAGAGCCTCATCGGGTGTTGCAACAGCAAGTATAGATGCTCCCGCTTCTATTGCAGCACCTGCGACTTCAACATCTCCATGTCCGTAAGCATTTGCTTTTACAACCGCCATTATTTGCACTTCTGGTTGCAGAAATCCTTTTAAATGACGAACATTTTCTTTAATTGCATTTAAATCAATTATTGCTTGAGTTGGACGGTAGTGTGGTGTTGTCATTTGTTTTTCCCTCTTTTACTACATTCTAAACCTAGAATAAATTTTGTTTGTATATTTTTTCATTTGTAAAACATTTGTTAATTATTATACCCGTCCAACTATACATTTCAACACGCTTATTTTAATCCTCCTGGGATAACAGAAGCAGCCACTTCCATCATTTCTTCGCGTGTTAAGCTTTCAGAGGCTAAGAAGAATGATACCCCATCACGTTCCCAGCTAATTGAGTTATCCGTAATGGCACCAATAGTAAATCCTAAGTCCGCTGGATCCCCAGGAGCAAATACAGGAACCGTTGAATCTTCATCATAAGTGATTGGTTGTTCCATTAATGTAAATGGTTTGTCCCCTTCGAACGTTAAAATTACACGTTCCGTACCGTCTTCAACGATTGTTTGCTCATCTACTAATGTAGTACCTTCCCATTGTAAATTAGGATAATGTACTTGGAATTCTTGAGGTTCAATAGCGCCAGTTTCTCCTGATTCTTCAGTAAACTTTTCTACCGCATATTCCTCTTCCTTATGTTCCATTCCTAAATTGATTTTGCTAAATGTAATAAGTAGCTGCTCTTCTCCTGCTTCGTTCATAACTGAGACTGATGTAGGTAATTTTGTTTTCTTATCTACTGTTATTTTTTGTGTTGGCATTACGCTCTTATGATTATTTCTAGTAGCTGCTTGGAATACATAATTGTTTTCATCTTCTTCCATTGCAACATTTTGATCAGCTAATAAATCTTCAGCTAGAGCACCGATAAGGTATGCTTGGCTATTTTGTTTTGGCCACTCACTCTGGAACTTGTACGTTTTTCTGAGTGAAGGTGTTACGACAAATACTCCTTCTTTGTTACGTATTATCATCTGTGTTACATCTTCACCTTGTTGTGTTACTTTTACTCGATAAAGATCTGGTTGAGTATGCCAAACATTTACATCGTATACTCTTGGTTCACTACCTGTTTTAATTTCCATTGTTGCATCTAACTCATAACCCTTGACGTTCGTCCATTTGTTGCTTAAATCCTTTAACACATCTTCCTTCGATTGACTACCACAAGCCGCGATTACAAGTACACTTAACAACAATACGATAAAAGCAATTACACGTTGTCGCAAAACTCCATCCTTTCTACTTTCACTCGATACGACAAATATATGAGTGGTTGAATAACTTTATGCTATTAATTTTGGACAATATGACAATTTACTCTTAGATTAAGAACTATGCCATTAATATAACCTGAGCTGCAGCATAATCCTTGGAATGTGTGATGCTAACGAAACCTTTAACAATTTGACGATTGAAATATAATGTTGGTTTCCCTAGTTCGTCATTTAGTATTTCAATTTGATGAAATTCACAACCCTCTCTAATGCCAGTACCGTTTGCTTTAGAATATGCTTCTTTCGCTGCAAATCTTCCAGCTAAATATTCAATTTTCCTTTGTTCTGATAATTTATTGTAAGCATCAAGCTCACGATTAGATAATATACGATTTCTAAACTTTTCTTTTTCATTTACTTTTTTTATTCTTTCAATTTCTATAATATCTAAACCGATTCCTTTAATCATAAAGGTTCTCCTTTTCATCTTTAATCAATACAATGTATAATGATGTTATAAATTGAGGTGGATATATGTTTATTAGAAGGGAAAGTTTCAAGCAATATATTAAATTGTACCCAGTCGTTTCTTCCATCATTGCGATCAATCTAATTGTTTATATTTTAATGCTTTTACCAGGGATGGAATATAGGTTTTTTATATATGGTGCAAGTATTAATTCATTAATTGGCGATGGTGAGTGGTGGCGAGTTGTTTCCTCTATCTTCATACATGCTGGCTTTCTACATGTACTGTTTAATATGTTTTCATTATTTTTATTTGGACCGGAGCTTGAAAAAATTGCAGGTAAAGCTCGATTTTTAACAATCTACTTGCTTGCAGGTATTTTTGGTAATGTTTTAACATTTATGACCCAACCTGGTATTTATACAAGCGTTGGAGCAAGTGGTGCAATCTATGGGGTATTCGGTGCATTTGCTGCACTGGTTTACTACACAAGACACACAATGCCACAGTTAAAACAAATTATTATGCCTATTATTATCATTAGTGTCATTTTAACCTTTTTACAACCTGGCATTAATATTATGGGTCATTTAGGGGGATTAGCTACAGGTTTCATTATTGGGCTTGTATACTTTACTCCAAAAAACATTATACGTTGGAGAAACAGAAGATAATATAAAAAACGGTAAAATATATTACCGTTTTTTATTTTGTTTGAAACCAATTGAAGACTTTATCGGCATCTTCAATCCTCACATGTGCTACCTTTGCAGTCGCACCCATAACTCCCGACATGACAGTTGCTTGAATTGATGCAAGGTCTTTTCTTTTTTGAAAATAGCTCTGACTTCTTCCAATAACTTGAATTCGTTTCTTTTCTGTTAAAAATGTAACTCGACTAAAGATCCGATAAACCATAGTTAGTTGGTTGTCTTGAATTGCAAGTCCCGCTGTACGATATTGCCATAATCCAAGCAAAACTACAGGTATTACGAGTAATGTTGTAAACAAACCATAGGGATAATAAAAATAACTAAGTAAAACAACTAGTGGCAGCACCCAAATAAAATCAATCCGATAGAAAAAGGATTTTGCCCTTGATGGTGGTTGAATTAATTTTAAACCCAAATCAAACTGTGGGAATAATCCCTCTAATAGAGGATATAGCTCTTTTTTTCCGATAAGTGGAAACAAGATAATCTTTTTCTCCTTTTCACCGTATCCCCCTCCAGCACTTTCAATGCTCACAGAGGCTAACCCGAATACTTGCCGTATAGGATTCTCTACGATTTTAATCGCTTGAATTCGATTTATCGGAATAGCTATTTTCTTCTTTTCAAGAAGCCCACGAGTAACTATAATTCGATCATTTTCTTCCACTATTTTAAAATCATAATAACTAAGAAAAGTTAGGCCAACAGATGCAATCCAAGCAAAAACCAACCCTATAAAAATCATCCCCAATACAACTACAAAACCAAATTGAATAAATGCGGATACTTCTTCAAAAATCAAATCCAATGGAATATATTCAGAGAACTGGGATAACAAAGCTACTATACCAGCTAAGACAACGCCTATACTATTTGAAGTTGTGGCTAATAATAGTAAATCTTTGGATGACATTTTATGGATCGTTTTAGAAGCTACTTCAGAGGTACTTGAGCTTTCGAAATGTAAAGCATCCTCTTCATTATGTTTTATTCGTGCTTTACCCTTTGCATTTTCCATCTCTATTTCTATTTGCTTCGCAGCTTCTTTTGTTACCGCTGTTAACTCAACTTCAGGCTTGCCATTTGTACTCCCCGCTGTTTCAACCATTACTTGCACTAACCCGAATATTTGATGAAATATCCCCTCTTTATAATTCAAGCTTTGGATACGTTCGAAAGGAATATAGCGCTTCTTCTTAACAAATAGTCCGTATTCAGATCGAAGCTCTTCATCCTCAAACCAGTAAACAAATGTCCACCATTTTATAATCCCGAATATTAAATAAAAAAACACTGGAACTGTAATAATAAGTATCGGGAAAATATCTGACCAGAAATTAATCTCATTTGTTTGCTGTGAATTAAAGATACTAGATATAAAAATAATTCCGATTGGGATGATTAACTCCTTCAATCCCTTTAAAAAATTAATTATTGCTGAAATAGGATGTAGTTTATATGTTCTATTAGACATCATCTTCAGCCACCCTTGCTAATTCAGAAATACGCATGCGCAGTAAATCAGCCTCTTCGGAAATAAGCATTGGAATGATATGTGTCGTTGCTGCCGTTGATATAGATATATTAGCTAAGTTATATTTTTTTAATATAGGTCCTTGAGCTGTATCAACATGCTGCACTCGGACCATAGGGATTAAAGTTTTTTTAATAATAAATAATCCACTTTGTATTTCAATCTCATGCTCTCTTACATCATATCGCCAATGCTCCCATCGTATATTGGGAATGATCCAAATATAAGCTATCGCTTCCACGATCACAACAGCAATCAATATGTAATGGATATAGTGTGGCCATTCAAAAATAAAAGTTAGTACACTGGCGGCAATTGCAATAATTAAAAAAATAGCCGAACCTATAAGACCATATAAACGCCATACAGTTAGCCCTTTCCTAGGAATTTTATTTTTTAATTCATCTCTCATTATCCACACCTCGTCTCTTTCTTTTACATACGTTTTAAACTCAAAATCGTTTCGTTTTCCTTTAGTCTTCTATAATAAAAAAAACTGACTCATAAACTGAGTCAGTTTTTAGTTTGGAATTTAAATTAGCTGTCGCGACGGCGTGGACGTCGACGCTCACTACTTTCACGACGGCCACCTTCACGTCTGTTTCGATCACGACTAGTTGGACGGCCACCTCGACCGCCATCTCGGCGTGGGCCACGATCACGACCACTGCGACCACCGCTTGAACGGTCTTTTCGCATTGGCAATGGACGTTCTTCTGTTATTGTTACAGGCGTTTCATCCGGTTCTTTTGTCATTGATTTAATAGCTGCAGCCACTAAATCAACAGCGTCATGCTGTTCTAAAAGTTCATTTGCTAAAATACGATAGTCTCCTAAATCATTCGCTTGAACAATTTCAACTAACGTTTCCATTGAAATTTGTTGTTGACCTGCTAAAGCTTCTGATTCTGATGGCGGACGAAGAGGTGTCATACGTTTTTTCGTAGTTTCCTCAACAATCCGTAAATAGCCCATTTCTCTAGGCGTTACAAAGGTAACGGCAAGCCCTGATTTTCCAGCACGTCCTGTACGACCAATACGGTGAACATATGACTCAGGATCTTGTGGAATATCAAAGTTATAAACGTGTGTTACGCCTGAGATATCTAATCCACGAGCAGCTACGTCTGTTGCAACTAGAATATCAATTTTATTTTCCTTAAATTGACGTAAAACAGATAAACGTTTTGCTTGGCTTAAATCGCCATGAATTCCTTCAGCTAAGTAACCACGAATACTTAATGCTTGTGCTAATTCATCTACACGGCGTTTCGTACGACCGAAAACAATTGCTAATTCCGGTTGGTGCACATTTAATAAACGAGATAGTATTTCGAATTTTTCACGTTCTTGTGATTTCACGAAATATTGGTCTATGTTTTCAACTGTCATTTCTTTTGACTTGATTTTAACTTCTTCAGGGTTTTTCATGAAGTTCGTCGCAATTTTACGAATAGCTGGTGGCATTGTTGCTGAGAAAAGTAATGTTTGTCTTTCTTCAGGGACATTTTCTAAAATAGCGTTAATATCATCGATGAAGCCCATGTTTAACATTTCGTCCGCTTCGTCTAATACTAGCGTTTGAACGTTCTCAAGCTTTAATGTATGACGGTTAATATGGTCTATGATTCGACCAGGTGTACCCACGATAATTTGAGGTCTATTTTTTAATGCACGAATTTGACGTCCGATATCTTGACCGCCATAAACGGATAAGATTTTCACTCGTTTATCATATCCAATTTTATAAATCTCTTCTGATACTTGAATTGCAAGCTCACGAGTCGGTGCAATAATCAATGCTTGTATTGATGTGTTTTTAGGATCAATTTTTTCAATAATCGGGATACCAAATGCTGCTGTTTTACCAGTACCAGTTTGAGCTTGTCCGATTATATCTCTTCCCTCAAGGGCAAATTTAACTGTTCCTTCTTGTATTGGTGTAGCTTCTTCAAAGCCCATACGTTGTAAAGACCTTAATGTAGATTCGCTAATGTTTAATTCTGAAAAATTTGTCAAACTCTTCAATCTCCTTTTTTTCCGCTTAAGTTGACAAATGGTTACATTCAGATGAAGTGTATTCGGCAATTTCGAGCCTTTGTTTGGAACGTTTCCGTTATTAAATAAATCTCTACGTTTACACTAGAGTAGTTTTATATGAAAGGAAAGCCCGGTCATTGCCGAGCGGTTTCAATTCTACACAATCTTTTAATCATTTTTAAAATAGAATAAAACCGTAAATTCAAAAAAAAGCACTCTTCATTACATTGAAGAGCCTTCGCAAAATGTATCCATTGCTTACAATAGTCTATCATGCGCATGTTCGTATATGCAACGATAAAGCTCTCCTGCATTTCGATTTAATTTATTTTATCTTCTTGTAAAAATTTTAATATTCCTGGAAACCATATATCACAATCGTCGCTATAACAAATATGATGTTTACCATTTTGCGAAAAGAATATGTACTTTTCACTACATGGTAGTTGATCGTAAAGATATTGTGCAGTAGTGTAAGGCACGATTCCATCACATCTTCCTTGTATAAGATACGTAGGCACATTTATCTTACTAATATAAGGTGTAACCATTTTAACAATTCTCATAAATTGAACAGCGCTACTAACAGGTACATTATTTATTTTGTTCTCGTAGCGTTTAAATAATTCATTGTCTTTTAAATGTCCATTAATTGCATCTTTGATAATTTGTCTTATATCTTTTAAAAGTTGTACTGGAGCAATATATTTTGCTGATGGACTTAAAAGAACTAATTTTTCTACATTGTATTTTGTTGCTAAATACAAAGCAATCATTCCACCCATAGAAAACCCAACAACAATTACTTTATCGCACTTTCTTGCCAATCTACGATATGCAACCTCTGCATCTAAAAGCCAATGTTCCGCTTTATAGCCTTTTAGTGATAGCGTTTCTCCGTGACCACAAAAGGTAGGTGTTTCAACAATCCATTCTGTTTCATTTTTAATAAAGTTAGCAAGTGGTTGAACTTCATATGGACCACCCGTAAATCCATGTAACATCAAAATTCCCTTTGTCATGGTGCTTCCTCCATATAAAAAGAAAAGTTCCAAAAGCAGTTTATGTATCTTACTTTTGGAACAAAATTATTTATTTGAACGACTCTAAAACCGTTTCTAGTTTCATACCACGAGAGCCCTTTAACAAAATGATGGATTCTTTACTAGCATGATGTTTGATATAATTAATAATTTGCCCATAATCATCATTTGTATGAATTAGATTCTCACTTGCAAATTTATTTTGCAGTTTTTCGTAAAGCCAGTTCATTCGATGTCCAAATAAGCATACTTTCGTAATTTTAGATTCATCAATAACATTCGCTAGATCTTCATGATACTGTCTTTCATTATCACCTAGCTCCAACATATCTCCAAGCACTAACCACTTTTCCGATCGCATTTGTGTTGTTTGTATAAACTGGATTGCAGCTGTCATTGATGTAGGGGCAGCATTATAAGCATCATTCACAAATAAAATGCCACTACTTGATTGAATCACCTGCATACGCATATCTGTAAGCTTTGCTTGTTCGATTCCAAAATGAATTTGGTCATCTCTTAATCCAAGGGACTTTGAAATTAACATTGCATTCAGTGCATTTTTAACTTGGTGTTTTCCTAAAACAGGGATAAAGAATTCCCCATTAAGTTCTCCGCGCACTGTGAATTGACTACCCTTTTCAGTTGTGACAATATTTGATGCAACTAATGAATTATCATCATTAAAACCAAAGGACTCTACATTTAGATTAGGTTCTTTCCCGACTAAATTTTGTAATAACGGTTCATCCCCATCGTAAAACAGAACCCCATGTTCGTCTAAACCTTTAATAATTTCAAATTTCGCCTTAGCAATTCCTTCGCGCGAGCCTAAATCCTGCAGATGAGCTTCACCGATATTTGTAATGACGGCATAATGAGGTCTAGCTAATTTTGATAAAAATTCAATTTCACCAAAGCCACTCATTCCCATTTCTAGTACAGCAATTTCCGTATCCTCATCTAGTGATAAGATGGTAATAGGCAAACCTAATTGATTATTAAAATTACCGATTGTTTTTTGTACTTTGTAATACGGCGATAAAACACTTGCCAGAATGTCCTTTGAAGAGGTTTTACCGTTTGACCCTGTAATACCTATAAAAATTGCATTGTGCTCATTTCGATATTGACGAGCCATCTCTTGTAAAGCAATTTCTGAATCCTCTACAAAGAGAACCGGAACATCCTTAGGTGGATTTGGTTCACCAATTACCCAAACGGTTGCAGCAGCACCGTTTTCAAAAGCTTTTTCCACATATCGATGACCATTTACCTTTTCTCCCCGAAAAGGAATAAATAAATCACCCTTTTTAATCGTACGAGTATCGATTGAAACACCTGTTACAATTGTATCCTCAAATTGAGCATTCTTTACATCTAACCAATTGGCAATTTGTTTTAATGTCTTTTTCACTCTTAATTCCCACTTTAATCTTTATTGTATTGAAGTATTTGTTTTTCTTCGTAACGCTCTACCGCTAAGTCGATTAATTGGTCAATTAACTCAGAGTAACTTACACCAGAGTTTTGCCATAACAATGGGTACATGCTAACTGGTGTAAATCCAGGCATTGTATTCACTTCATTAATAAATACTTCATTATTTTCCGTTACAAAGAAATCAGAACGAACTAATCCAGCACAGTCCAAAATCTTAAAGGCACGAATCGCCATATCCTTCATCGTTGAGTGAACTTCAGAAGTTATTTTTGCAGGTATAATCAATGAAGTAGAATTATCTTTATATTTTGATTCATAGTCGTAAAATTCAGTATTTGGTTTTATTTCACCTGGCACGGAAACTTTAGGATCATCATTCCCTAATACACCCATTTCTATTTCTCGTGCAACAATGCCTTGCTCAACAATTATTTTACGATCATATTTAAGGGCAACATTAATAGCATTTATAAGTTCTTCTTTGTTATTCGCTTTATTAATTCCTACACTCGAGCCTAAATTAGCAGGTTTTACGAACATCGGCCACGGAAGTTCATTCTCACATTTTTCAACGATCGCTGATTGGTTTTGTTCCCATTCTTTACGTAAAAAGTGAACATAGGATACTTGATTTAACCCTGCAATTTCGAAAAGCTGTTTCATCACCACTTTATCCATCCCTGCTGAAGATGCTAAAACACCATTGCCTACATACGGTAAATTTAACACCTCTAATAACCCCTGAACGGTACCGTCTTCACCATTTGTGCCATGTAATAATGGGAATATAACATCATATTCCATCTGTACATTATTTTCATCTAGAATAAATCTTGTAATATTGTTTGGTTGTGTTTCGGATGTATTTTTGAATTCTAATTCATCGATTGATGAAACTGGTGCACTTAATTGAGGTCCTTTACACCATTCCCCTTCGAGGGTAATGTAAATCGGTTGAACATCGTATTTTTCAAAGTTAATCGCTTTTAATACTGCAAATGCAGTAGATAACGAAACTTCATGTTCTGCAGATTTTCCACCATATAACAAACCAATTCTTTTTTTCATTAAATTGACCTCCAGTATTGAGTATTTCTAGTTTATCACGAATTCGAATAACTAATGAATGATAACATATGAAAGATAAAAAACTTCCTGTCTTCGTTACTGGATTTTTTCCATTGACAGAAAGTTTAAGAGATTTGTATCAACTCATCATAGTCTTGATTTAAAATTACATCTAAATCATCCCATACTTCATCAGGGAAATCGTTATCAGCTAATGTTCGGATTTCAATGCCGAATCTGTTAGGCTTATCTAATTTACACAATGATACTAGAGCACCGTCTTTTGCATATGGACGATATGCTTTTAGTAATTCAGGTTCTAGTACCGGAATCGAATCCATTGTTTTTTTTCTCCAAAATCCACCATTTCCTATTCTTTCTTTAATAATGCCATTCATAATATTAGAAACTAGAATCTCTGCCTCATCTAAATTTTCGAAATAGATTTTCTTAGTTTTCTCTCTAGCAGAAGAATAGTAAAGAAATCGATTTTTTAGCTTTGACGAAAAAGGAGTACCAATTGGTTCCTTTTTATGACTAAAATATAGTAGCTTTGCTTGCTCCATTGGAGAAAGTTGATCTAAGTTATCTTCATCTTTAAAATCTACCCAACATAAATCATCTGAATTGTCCGCATACTTTCTTATAAAGTTTGATAAATCTTCATTTATCACATAATCAAATTGCGTATGCATATTAAATAATCCATCTTCATAACTGTGTTTTAGAAGGAGAAGATTAGGTATTGGATCTACTGCGGTAAAGAATTGTTTAAACGTTAAACCACTAAAAATAACGAACTGATCAACCTCATTCATATGTACATATAAATGATGAATAAACTCTTCAGATGCCTTTTTCTTTTTCGGCATGACCATTCACACTCCAATTGTTAGCTACAGAATTTATTATATGATTTATCGTTTAATTTTGAAACATTTTCATAGACTTTTCGTTATAACTTTATGCGTATCCATAAAGACGCATTTTAATGCTATAATATGTTACAGTTAACAAAGCATTTTATGAAGATGCAATGTTAAATAATCCTAATTTGATAGGTGAAATACATGGAAAATAATCGAAATTTCACGAAAAGGCTAGATTGGCCTCTCGTTTTTATATTATTCGCCTTTTTAATCGTTAGCCTTCTTGCGATTTCCTCGGCTCAAACAACAGGGCAATATGGTACAAATTTTGTTATTAAACAACTTCAATGGTACGTGATCGGAGCAGGTATTGTAGCCTTTGTCTTATACTTCGAACCTGACCAATACAAAAAAATGTCATGGTATTTATACGGCTTTGGCATTTTAATGTTAGTGGTACTTATTTTCATGCCCGAGGAGAAAGGGCAAATAGGGGAACCTATTAACGGGGCAAAAAGTTGGTATCAGTTGCCGTTTGGTAGTATACAGCCTGCTGAGTTTATGAAAACCTTTTTTGTATTAGCTGCAGCGGATTTGATTAGCAAACATCACGAAAAATATGTTATAAAGTCGATAAAAACAGACCTTATCTTACTACTCAAAATTGGCATCGCGTTAGTGATCCCACTAGCATTTATCGCCACTCAACCTGACCTAGGATCTTCCTTAGTGTTTATAGCTATTACAGCAGCCCTAGTTATAGTCGCTGGTATATCTTGGAGAATCTTGATTCCTATTTTTGCTGGTATCAGTGTGATTGGTGGATCATTATTATGGATGGCCATTTACATGCAGGATTTCCTAGAGGAGACCTTCGGATTCAAACCATATCAATTTGCCCGAATTTATTCATGGTTAGATCCTTATTCTTATCCAGCTGACGATGGCTATCATTTAATCACTTCATTAAACGCCATTGGATCTGGAGAAATTTTCGGTAAAGGATATATGAATCGCGAAGTATACGTAGCAGAAAACCATACAGATTTCATATTTGCAGTTATCGGGGAAGAATGGGGATTTGTCGGTGCAAGTCTTGTTATATGTTTGTTCTTCCTGTTAATTTATCATTTAACGAAAACAACTTTACTCCTTAAAGATCCTTTCTGTACATATGTATGTGCTGGGATTATAGCTATGATTACGTTCCATGTGTTTGAGAATATTGGCATGACTATTCAGCTTCTTCCAATTACAGGGATTCCACTTCCGTTTATTAGTTATGGGGGGAGTTCTCTAATGGGAAATGCGTTGGCTATTGGACTTGTGTTTAGTATGAAATTTCATTATAGAACATATATGTTCTCAAGCTTTGATGAAGAGGAATAAAAAAATCCCGACTGGATATGCAGTCGGGATTTTTAAATATTCAAGTTAAAATTTTCTTAAAAACTATACTTGCGGAGTTTGTGTTGGTGGTGTTAATACTTTTAAAATTTCTAGACGTGACTTAGTTACAGATGCAGTAACACCTAATTTTGATAATCTTTTCACAATGTTTTTTAAGTCTGCTTCTTTTTTCATACTTCCACCTAACCTTTCCTCGTTATTTATAACGTTTTCATAGTTAAAAAAGTTTCAAGTGTAAGTCGAGAGGTCTGACATGTTACTCTTGAAATATCATAACATTTTTTACCTTAAAAGTATTTTTCATTTATGTTACAACTTTAAAAAAGTCAAACATTTTGCTTTTAATGATATTAAAAATATTAAAAGTTCCCATCTATCAATGAGATAATTATATCCAATCTAACTACCTTCCAAACAATCAAAATACAATTTTAAACTCTCAAAATAACAACACGTTCATATTTGTTAGCTCGTATTAGTTAACGGTAAAATGGTCATAATTAATTGCATAAGAAAGCAGGTTTTTTTATGAAAAAAACATTCCTACTACTCATGTCAATTCAATTCCTTGTTTACCTAGGATTTGGAATCATTATCCCGGTATTACCTGAAGTCATCGTTCAATATGGGTGGGATGAAATTCATGTTGGAGGTTTACTAACTGTTTATGCTATAGCTAGCTTTTTTACGGCGCCTTTTTGGGGGCATCTTTCTGATAAATTCGGAAGAAAACAACTCATTTTAATAGGGTTAATTGGCTTTTCAATAAGTTTTATCATGTTTAGTATTTTTATTGACCAATTGTTTGTTTTGTATTTGTCACGGATTATTGGCGGTTTATTCTCCGGAGCACTTTATACAGCAGTAACCGGGTATATAAGTGATATCTCTACAAATGAGAACCGAAATAAATATATGGGCTTCATGGGTATGTCCATTGGATTAGGCTTTATCTTTGGTCCTGCTATTGGCGGCTTACTTGGTCATATTAACTTACAGCTACCTTTCGTCATATCCTCCGTATTAATAGCTCTACTATTTCTATATGGATTAATTTTAATAAAAGAACCTTCGCGTAGAGGTGATGCCAATAAAAGAACCATTATTCCTATTGGTGCATCCAAAATGTTCAAATATCGCGTACGCTATTTATTTTTATTTTCTTTTGTTGTAACGTTTATCCTTGCCGGAGTTGAAGCGACATTTCAGCTTTTCCAAATTGAGAAAATTTCTATTACACCCCTTCAATTAGGTTGGCTATTTATGTTTAGCGGGTTTTTCGATGCAGCAATTCAAGGTGGAGTAGTACGACGAATTAAAGATGGGGCTGAAACAAAGTGGTTAATCGGTGCACAATTTATAACAGCCATCGGACTTTTATTAATTGTCTTAACGACTAACCTATTTCTAGCTGGTTTATCCCTATGCATTTTTACCGCTGGAAACGCCTTAGCAAGAACTTGTGTTGTATCTTTAACAACAAAGGAATCTGGAGGAAGGTATGCAACAGGGGCTGGTTTATCTTATTCAATGGACAACCTAGGTAGAATCATTGGCCCATTATTTTTCACTTCTCTTTTTAAAATTGATATTTCCTATGGTTACATCATATCTATTGTTCTTGCCATACTTTCAATAATCCTCATTTTCCTATTTACTCGTTCTTCTAATTCTCTACGATTTGAACATGAATAGTCAAAGGACCACGTATATTTTTATACGTGTCAGAGTGTTGACAAAATACCTCGAGAGTTGCATCTCTCGAGGTATTTTGTCTTTTTTAAATCGTTTAGGTATAAATTATTACCAGATTTCGGGTATTAATCGTCTCGATGAGACGCTTTCATCTCGTTTTATGCAGCTTTCCATGTCCAAGTAGCAAGCTTTTTTAAATTTATAGCAGCAAAAGTAAGCATCGCCTGCATGGACAATTTTTTTAAGCCCCGTAGGGTTGTCCAACGCATACCATGCTTTTCTTTAGCATCGGCAAAGACACGTTCAATTGTTTCTTTGCGTTTTGCATATATCTCTTTTACTTCAAAATGATGACGCAGATGTTCCGTCTCCTCTAAGTACCCTTCCCAAATGTGTCGTTGAATCAGCTTTATATGATTCTTATTTTCTGTACATTGTGATATGAAAGGACAATTCGTACAAACCGTTGGATTGGATTTGTATTGGCGATAACCTTCCTTAGTTGTCGTAGTGTACTTTAGTAGCTGATTATTTGGGCAGATATAGGCATTAAGATACTCATCATAAACAAACTCATGCTTACGGAAGAAACCTTCTTTTGTTTTTGGGCGGGTGTACGGTAATACAGGTAACATTTGATTCTCTAATAGAAAGTTCGCAATCGCAGGTGTTTTATAAGCAGCATCGGCTACCACAGCTACAGGCTTTCCGACATGTTCAATAATCTTTTCTACTAAAGGCTGGAGCATATGACTATCGTGTATATTCCCCGGAGTGACAATAGAGCCTAATACAAATCCTCTTTCATCTGTCGCTGTATGAAATGAATACGCAAACTGTTTCGTACGTTCATCTTTTACATAGTAACCACTTTCAGGATCGGTAGTACTTTCTTTGATTTCTTTCATTTCGTCATTTTCAAATTTTTCCGGTGGAAATGGTTTTTTTCCGTTTTCCTCACGATCGATATTCAGTTCTTCTTGAAGCTTCGCTTCATAAGCACGTGTTTCTTTTCGTACAAGTTTCTTATCATACTTTCGTTTATTAGCACTTGCCTTTACATGTGTAGAATCAATAAAAACATGGTCTTCTGATAAGAAACCACAGTCCATAATCTCTTTTAAGATACGGTAAAAAATCTGTTCAAAGATATCGGTATCTTGAAAGCGTCGTTCATAGTTCTTACCGAAGGTTGAAAAATGTGGAACTTCTGTATGAAAGCCGAATCCTAGGAACCAACGATATGCCATATTTGTTTCAATCTCTTTAATCGTTTGGCGCATTGAACGAATGCCGAATGTATATTGAATAAACGTCATTTTAAATAGAACAACAGGATCAATACTTGGTCTTCCAACAGTGGAGTATAGATGTTCAACTAATGGATAGATAAATTTAAAATCAATTGCAGCATCTAGTTTACGGACCAGATGGTCCTTTGGTACAAGTTGTTCAATAGTTATCATTTCAAACTGTTCACGTTCATTGATTTGATTTTTCGTCATCATGGTTATCATCACCTCAGAGTATTAGAAGCGTTACACTATTGTATTAGCCGATATAAGTCGATTGAAGTGGAAGGCGCGAAGACTCCTACGGGAACAGCACGAGCCGAAGCACCCGGACTGAGCGTAGCGAGGGAGAAGGCTGAGGCCGTGCCCGTGGAAAGCGTAGCGCCTGTAACGGAAATCGACGATTTCTTAATATGTATTGTAAATAGAAAAAAGACTGTAGACAATCTCAAATTTTTGAGTTTGTCTACAGTCTGCCACGTATATTTTTATACGTGTTTTTTTGTATATGTTTAACAAAAGAGAATATGTGGAAAATAAATAGATAAGAACACTTATTATTGTTATTTTATTTTAGCGGAGGATAATGTTTAATGAACATGTCGAAACATTTAGACTTACCTATACAGCTCGAAAAAATCAGATCACAGCTAGAACCTTCTTTGTTAGATGCCGTAAGGATAAACCCATCATTAAGTGTATCGTCCTTACATGATAGTAAATTTTCGGGATTACCTTATCTACCACTAAATTATGCATATCCAAAAGATATTGAAGGAAACGCAATGTATTTCCTAGCACAAATTAATTTTGACCAATTATGTCTTAATCCACCTTTTCCCAAAAGTGGTATTCTACAGTTTTTTATCTCTCCAATTTTATTTCATAATAAAATTGATGTCGATGAACATATTTTCCAGCATTTTTTCAAAGTGCGTTATTATTCGAAAATCTTGCCGGAAGGGATGTTGATTCAAAGTTTTCCTTTATTCAACATATTTCCTTCCGATTACCCAATTTTAAATGAAATGAAGTTATCTTTTACTCATAAATTAGAGCCAGTATCGGCAATGGATTATCGAATTGAAAAGTTCTTTGCAAAGCCACTAAGCGAGTTTTCTTTTGAACTTGAGGACGGTCGATCGCTTGAAGATATTTACTTTCAACATTTTTTAGGTGCAGAACATAAGGTGGGGGGATACCCATATTTCCTTCAAATTGATACTCGCAAAAATTCACCTTTTTTAAGAAGATTTGATACACTATTATTACAGATCGTTTCAAATGATGAACAAAACATTATGTGGGGAGACAGTGGAGTGATCAAGTTTTTTATCAATCAACAAAAATTGATAAATCTTGACTTTTCCGAAATTTATTTTGTTACCGAACAATATGTTTAGTATTATTGTATAGTGACAAACTTAATTTTTCGTCTTTTCTAGAATTAATAAAAGCTATAAAAACTTAATATTGATAAAGTAGGTGCAATATTATGAGTATCCTCTTTAATCCTTATGTATTTCTTCCAATTTTATTTATTTTGAACCTTGTATTTGCGATTACCGTGATTTTCCTTGAAAGAAAAGATGCTTCTTCTGCTTGGGCCTGGATACTCGTCCTTTTCTTCTTGCCTTTCCTTGGATTCGTTATGTACTTATTGCTCGGAAGGCAATTACGAAAAAAACATTTATTCCGATGGGATGGACAAAAAGATATTGGGATTGATAATTTAATAAGCTACCAAATACAAGCTATTGAGGAAGATAAACTCGAACTACATCAAGAATATGTGGAAGATTATAAAAGTCTTATACATATGAATTTAAAAACTAGTAACTCTGTCTTAACACAGGATAATCATGTACAAATATTTAATGATGGGACAGAAAAATTCGAATCCTTAATTGAGGATATAATGGCAGCAAAGGACCATATCCATATACAATATTATATTTTCAAACTTGATAATTTAGGACAACGTATTCTCGATGTTTTAAAAAAGAAAGCCAATCAAGGTGTAAAGGTAAGAATTTTATATGACGAGATGGGGTCACGCGGTATAAAAAAAAGGCGATTTAAAGACTTGATAGAGATAGGTGGAGAGGTAGAAGTGTTCTTCCCGTCTATCCTCCCACTTTTTAATCCTCGTTTGAATTTCCGAAACCATCGTAAAATTGTTATTATCGATGGCCGTATTGGCTATATAGGCGGTTTTAACGTTGGTGATGAGTACTTGGGCTTAAATAAAAAGTTCGGTTATTGGCGGGACACCCATTTACGACTAGAAGGAAGTTCAGTTCACCCGTTACAAACAAGATTTCTTCTAGACTGGAACCAAGCAAGCAATAACAGTATTGATTATTCCGAGAAATACTTCCCTGCGATCCCCAAAAAAGGGAATGTTGCAATTCAAATTGTATCAAGTGGGCCAGATAATGAATGGCCATCAATAAAAAATGGTTATTTAAAATTATTAATGAGTGCAAAGCGTTATATTTATATACAAACTCCGTATTTTATACCTGATAGCAGTTTCTTAAATGCCATTGAAATAGCTACCCTATCTGGTATCGATGTTCGTATTATGATCCCAAATAAACCTGATCATATGTTTGTATATTGGGCAACGTATTCCTATGTAGGAGAGTTACTTAAAGCAGGAGCAAGGGTTTATATTTATGAAAAAGGGTTTATACATGCTAAAACGATTGTGATTGATGATGAGGCATCAACTGTTGGTACGGCAAACATTGATGTTCGAAGCTTTAGTCTAAATTTTGAAGTCAATGCATTTATTTTTGATCGTTCTATTTCACACGAGTTAGCGGAAGTTTTTGAAAAAGATATATTTGATTGCACTGAGTTAACGTTAGAGCAATATAATAACCGATCAAATATGATTAAAATTAAAGAATCCGTTTCTCGACTATTAACACCGATATTATAACGAGTTTGAAATAATTAAGTGTGTTATCAATAAATAAAAGGACTGTTTAAGAATTTTATCTTAAACAGTCCTTTTACTTTATTGAATTCCTAAATATTCTTCTAATGTTACGCCTGAATTTTTAACCTCGGTTGCTAATGGAACACCTAGATAACGGAAATGCCAAGATTCATACATATAGCCAGTTATTTCCTCTTTCCCCTTAGGATAGCGAAGAATAAATCCATAACTATGTGCATTATTAACTAACCATTTTCCAGCAGCGCTCTCTCCAAATTCACTTGTTAACCATAAATCTTCTTTCCCTACTTCACCTATATCGAACGCTAAACCTGTTTGATGCTCTGAGTAGCCAGGACGGGCACTATAACGATCTGCATTGTCTTTACCGTCACGGTCTACATATCTTTGATAAAGTGATTGCTGGTATTCAAAAGAACGAAATGTACTAAAAGCAGTTAGTTCTATTCCTTCCTTACGTGCTGCTTGAGCCATTTCCTCAAAGGCAGCTCGAGCTTCAACATTTTCCCCCGGATTATAGTTTTTGGGTAAAGGATACTTTTTGTTTGCAATCAATACACCATCTACATAAGTAGGCTCTGTTGGTAATGTTTGTCCAACAATATAGCCATTTTCTATAGTTGCCTTTTCATCTTTTCCCTCTGTAGCAGGAGGAGTTTCTATTTGTGTTTCTTCTTCATTCGACTTTGTTTCTTCGTCCGGCGTACTTTCTAATTCCTCTTCCTTATCGGCTTCCGAATTTTTAATCAACTCTTCCTGCTCCTTACTACCCTCAGACTCATTAGATTCTATTTGTTCCTGATCCTGTTGTTCGACAGCATCATTTTGTGTAGAATTATTCGAAAAGAAAACGATTAAACCAATTGCTAAAGCTAAGGCTATAACTGTTATTGCTGAAATTAGTATGTATTTCATCTTATTAGATGCTTGAGTTTTTTTCATTTAAACCTTTCTCACTTTCTATTTCTGTAATGTTTATTTTAGCACTGTTTTACTTTTTTGACTGTAATATTTTTTAAGATAGTATTTTATGAATAAAAAAATCGAGGAGACTAGCTCCTCGATTTTTTTATTTTTTATCTGCTATTTCAGGATGGTCAGAATAAAATTTTCTACCAATGTATGTTTGAATAATTAATATTAAACCACTAACTGACCAGTAAAGTGGAAGAGCAGCCATTGAAGAAAGTGAAATGATTACAATCATAATTGGTGAAATATATATCATCATTTTCATTTGAGCTTTTTGTGCTTCAGGCACTGTCCATAATGACACTTGTGCTTGTAGGAAGTATACGATACCAGCAATAGCCGTCATTAAAATATCTGATTCCCCTAAATTAAACCATAAAAACTCGTGAGATTTCACATCTTCTGAATGGGAAATTGCAAAGTACAGACCCATAATAATTGGCATTTGAATAATAATTGGTAAGCAACCCATATTTAACGGATTAATACCATTATCGCGATAAAGAGCAATCATTTCCTGCTGAACAGCCATTTGCTCTTCTTTCGTTGTTGCCTTTTTCATTCTGTCTTGTAGTTCATCCATTTTTGGCTTTACGATATCCATTTTAGATTTCATTAAAGCTTGTTTACGGTAATTTTTTAACATGGGTGGCATCAAAATTAAACGAATAGCAACTGTTATTGCGATTATTGCTAACCCATAACTACCCCCAAATAGCCCTCCTAGATAATCAATAAGGAAATCCATCGGTTTTACAAATATGTCATAAAAAAATCCTTCTTGATTTTCTACAGACTGACACCCAGTTAATACGAACAATAGGACGCCTAGCATAGAAAATAGCAATATTTTTTTCATTTTTCCACCTACTATATGTTTTTACTATGTTGAAGTATACAGTACTTAAGCTAGGATTATCAAATAGCAGGCGCTTCTATGAAGATACTATAATATCCTTTTCCTGCAGTAGCCACGTTCCGTATTCTTAAACATTTTCATGTTCCATATCATTAATTTCAAATCGGTAAAACTCATGATGTAATTCATCTCTAAAATGTTTCGGTGTAACACCAGTATATTTTTTGAATATACGAGTAAAGTAACTTTGATTACAGAAATGGAATTGTTCTGAAATAGAAGTAATGCTCTTATTTGTATGTCTTAAGTAATACTGTGACTCTTCTACTCGTCTGACATTTAAATATTCTACTAGTGTAATTCCAACATGTTCTCTAAAAATACGTGACAAATGACTTGTGCTTATATGAAACTTATTTGCTATACTCTCAACTGTTAAATCATTTTCTAGTTCATCATTTATGTACATGATTACTTTATTCACAGTTTGATGTTTGAAAGTTGGTTGTTTGCGATCTGCAATAAAATCTACATAAAACTCAATTAACTCGTCTGCAAATTGTAGAAATTCAGCATCCTTCATTTTGTTTTCTATCATATCTGAGCAAGCTAGATTAAATGCAAACGCCTTTTTTGAAGGAACTTGATTATCTAATAATTTTCTAGCAACAATCGATGACAATATGACAAAATAACCACGGACAATTTTAATCACTTGTTTTCCAAATCGAATCGATAGGATATCAATGATTTCATGCAAAGATTTCTTTGCCTTCGCCGCCTCTAAATGAAAGATTTCAAACAACAGCTTAGATTCAATATTGAAAAAGTCCTCAATCCCACTGTATTGATTGATACCATCAATTTCTTGAAAGTATCTTTTAGAAATGGTTTCTGATATTGAATGTTGGTGCTGCATAAATTACCCCATCTTTCTTCAGAATGCAATTTGCATAAATTATTTGAAAAATCACACTTTATTTTTTTACTATAAGAATTATATGTTTTATATGAATATTGTATCATCCTATAAATAAATTGATATTTTTATCTTAAATTCTGGTTATGATATGCAAAAACTTAATGTTTTTATTCGTATAAATATGTATAAAGTAATTATTTTATAACTACAGTGAATATTACCATAATTTGCGATTTTTTTTCAACTCAATTTTAAAGATTGATATAGAATGAGATATACCTTCCCCATACTCCATTGTATACGATTAATTTTTGTTTTACAGTATAATATTATATTTTAGGTATTTGTAAAATTATTACAATGATATTATCTTTAAAGACTCATTTTTTCAATAGTTTATTTTGAATTGTTCAAAAAATCCTAAATTATTCCTCAATCTTCTCTATTTCAATTAGTTTAATATGTAGTAAAATTAATATATACTATACATACTAAGCTAATGAAGAGGTGTTACTATTGGATCCAAAGCAAATTGAAGAAATCATGAATATTATTAAAGATTTCTTCCCAGAGGATACATCAATTGCAATTTCTGATACCAATGAGTATCTATATTACCAGCCAAGTAAAAAGGTTGATTTAAAAATTAAACCTGGAGACCCTATTAAAGAAGGTTCTGCTGCACATAAAGCTCTTACATATGGACAAAAAATCAGTTCATACATTGAACCCGACGTATTTGGTGTACCATACTACGGAATGAGTATTCCTCTTGTTGAAGAAGGTGAAACAAAAGGAGCAATTATTGCAATTTCTCCTCAAAAGCCATCTCCATTTTTAACAAACTATATTACGATAAAAATTGATGACTGTTGGTATCCTATTAAACATAATCAAGTAATATACCTTGAAACACAATTAAGAAAAACATTTGTGAAAACGATGAATCGCGAAGGCTACCATAGACTTAACTTAAGTGACCTAGAACTTTTCTTAGCTCCTGATTCTTTTATTAGATGTCATCGTTCTTACATTGTAAACATTGATTTTATAGAAGAAATTCAACCGGATTCACACTCCACTTTCTTATTAGTGATGAAAGATGGAACTAGAATTCCTGTCAGCCAAAGATATGCTAGTTATTTCCGCAGATCATTAGGTTTTTAATTTAAAATTGATTTCTACCCAAATCGACCATTGTACTATATAATAATGGTCGATTTTGTATATTTTTGTTTTTTATTTGTTTGGGAAGGGAAAGAGTTTTTGCGTATTTACTCGTTTTTACGTATTTTTTCTCGTTTAAACACAAATTAAGCACTTTCATAAATTTGTTGAAGATTTTGTGACATTTTGGTGCTAATATTAGTGTATAAGAATTATATTAAGTAGTTACTTGATATAATGTACAGACTATTCTTACATATTTATAAGGGGAGGATTTTTTAATGGATCCAAGAGTCGAAAAACGTCTAGGTTTAAAACAATTAGTCGATAAAGTTGTATCTGCAGAAGAAGCTGCCGCACTTATTAGCAATGGCGCTGTAGTTGGTATGAGTGGATTCACTCGTGCAGGGGATGCAAAAGTTGTTCCAATGGCATTAGTTGAACGTGCTAAAAACGAAGAATTTAAAATTGATGTTTATACTGGTGCTTCACTTGGACCTGAAGTGGACAAGTACTTAGCAGAAGCTGGTGCAATTCGCAAACGTGGACCTTTCATCGCAGATCCAATGATTCGTAACCAAATTAACTCTGGCGATGTTTTATATGTAGATGCTCATCTTTCTCATAACGCAGAGTTAGTACGTCAAGGAATTATCGGACCAATCGAATATTTAATTATCGAAGCTGCTGCAATTACAGAAGATGGTTTAATTATCCCAACAACATCTGTTGGTAACTCACCAATTTTTGCTCAATATGCAGAAAATATCATTGTTGAGTTAAACATTGCTCATCCTGAAAGTTTAATTGGTATTCATGATATTTATATACCAGAAGCACAAGGAGAACGAAGCCCAATTCCATTAACCGATGCTACAGGACGTATCGGAGAAATCGGAATTAAAGTAGATCCAGCTAAAATTAAAGCAATCGTTGTATCTGAAGAGCCAGATGCACCTTCTTTAATTGTTCCTCCAGACGAAGAAACACAAACTATGGCAAATATTTTACTTGATTTCTTCCGTTCTGAAATTAAAGCTGGACGCTTAACGAACAAATTAATGCCTTTACAATCAGGTGTTGGTTCTGTAGCAAACGCAGTACTTGATGGCTTTGCTGATTCTGAATTTGAAGATTTAATCGTCGCTTCAGAAGTTCTTCAAGATGCTGTATTTAACTTAATTGATGCTGGTAAAGTAAGCTATGCTTCTGCTACATCTATTACAATTTCAGAAGAGTTACAGAAAAAAGTATATGGCAATCTTGAAAAGTATGCTGATAAATTAGTATTACGTCCACAAGAAATTTCAAACCATCCAGAAGTAATTCGTCGTCTCGGATTAATTTCTATTAACACTGCACTAGAGTTAGATATCTACGGAAACGTAAACTCTACACATGTTAGTGGTACAAAAATGATGAACGGAATCGGTGGATCAGGAGACTTCGCTCGTAACGCACGTCTTGGTATCTTCGTAACGAAATCATATGCTAAAGGTGGAGCAATTTCTTCAATCGTACCAATGGTATCTCACGTAGATCATACAGAGCACGATGTTGATGTTATTGTTACTGAACAAGGTATTGCTGATTTACGTGGATTAGCACCAAAAGAACGTGCTGCATTAATTATCGAAAACTGTGCACACCCTGATTATAAAGAGCAACTACGTGATTACTATAACCGCGCAGTTGAAGCAACTGGTAATGCACAAACTCCTCATATTTTAGAGGAAGCTTTATCATGGCATGTAAACCTTGCTAAAAACAAAACAATGAAAAAAGAAACTGCAAATGCTTAAATAGTTAGTAAAAGCCGACAACTACTTGATTAGTTGTCGGCTTTTAATTATTGACCCTGTTGTTTTTCATTGTAATACGCGAGAGCTGTTTGACCGCCGCCTTCACCTATAAAATTATTCCCTCTAATATTTGTATCGCTTACACTCGCTGCAGTTTCCGCTAATTCTTTGAGTGTGTCACCTGTACCCGTCACACCCGATTTCTGAAGATTCAGCTTAGCTCCTGCCCTATCTTTAATTGAATTGATCATATTCATTGTTTTTACGCGGTTGTCTTTTTTACTTAAGAAGGATGCCACTCCAGCGACAAAAGCTGCTAAAACTACACCTTTACCTTTTAATTTTGCCAATTTAATCCCTCCAAACGATCTGATACTTTAATTTTTCCCTTTTATTAAATAATATACTTGTTCAATTTCGACAATTGCACGATAAACTATGTAAAAATACCTCGAACGATTTTTCTAGTCTATCACTCCATTTTGGTAATATATTTCCATTGCCTTTAATAATATATAAGTATCAAATTTTTTTATATGGAGAGGGCTGAACTTCATGAGAGATCGAGAAATTTTTTATGACTGGAAAGAAGTATCCTCATTTTTGGTTGGAGCACTGTTACTAACGGTTCTAATTTATTTTTTCATTCAAATTTAAATTAGATATTCATCTAATAATTACGCTAGAATTCATACCACTATATAAATCAGTATTTCAAAAGAATACGATACAAATTAAAAAGGTGTAGATAATGAATTTATCCATTATCTACACCTTTTTTATGCTTTTATATCATCATACTCATTACTTCTATCAAATGCCGCCACTACGTAGGAACATACAGCTTCCATCTTATAATTGTTTTCTCTTGCATAGCTTGCAGCTTTATCTAATAACTTTTTGGCTACCCCTTGGCCTCTTAAAACATCAGATACAAACGTATGATTCATGACCATAACGTTCTCTTTTTGAACCCACTCAATCTCCGCTAACTTTTCTCCATCTTTTTTGTACTCAAATGCAAAATGCTGTGGACTTAATTCATTCAAAGTAAATTCCATTTTACTTCTCCCCCTTTGCCTAAATATACCATACTAAAAACAGGAGTTTAATTAATTTGCACCAACTATTACTGGAGCTCTGTCCAGCCATCATTTTGTTGTATTTTTCCAGCTTTCATTAATGATCCAAGCGCACGTTTGAAAGCACCTTTACTCATTTTAAACATCTCTAATATTTCTTCTGGTGTGGATTTATCACTAAAAGGCATTTTTCCACCCACACTATTTAGATACTTTAATATCTGTTCGGCATCTGAACTAAGCCTTTCGTGTTTTCTAGGTAGCATTGAACCGTTTAATGATCCATCCTCTTTTACATCGATCACACGAATCGTCACTTCTTGCCCTAGTCTCGGCTCAGATTCCATTTCCGAATTATGCACAAAAATACGATAAGGATTATCTATTCCAAGTAGGAAGGAACCTACTGGTAATAAGCGGTAGGGTCTAGCTTTTATATTTTTATTATGCAAATCACCAACTGCATCTTCGTACAGTTCATTAACTTTTTCTTCCGTAACTAAACGTCCAAATAGATCACCATTACGATCAATTCGTAACGTCATATAAAGCTCATCGCCTACTTCTGGCCACAGATTATTTAAAGGTGGTAAATCCTCCGCTTTAATAAGAACCTCCCGAGTCGAACCTATATCTACATAGGCACCTTCGTTTGCTACTTTTATGACACGTGCCCAACCATACTCGCCTTGAGTTATCTTCGGTAGTGCAGTAGTTGCTTGCAGGTTTCCTCGACGATCAGCAAATAGAAATACCTTTATCCGGTCTCCTCTTTGAAGAGGTTGTAAGACTTCCGAACGATTTAATGGAATTTCTAATTCGCCATTTGTTAACATAAAACGCGAATCCTGTTCTTCTAATACAGTAAGTTCGACAACTTCACCTGATTTTAGTTCTAACATGTGTTATTTCCTTCTCCTCTTAAACAAGTTATTGAGCTTTCATCTCTTCAAGCTTTTTTACTAACTCAGCATCTTCTTCTAATAGTTGTACTAGATCAGCAATTCTATCTATAGAATTCCAGCTCAAATGATGTTCAATACCTTCAACATCCGCATATATAAGTTCTTCATCTACACCAATTAAACGAAGAAATTGTTCGAGTAGTTCATGCCTCTTTACTAGTCGTTTACCTAGTCTTTCCCCTTTTGATGTAAGTGTTAACCCTCTATATTTTTCGTATACTAAATAGCCGTCTTTATCTAATTTTTGGACCATTTTCGTAACTGAGGAAGGTAAAACTGATAATGCTTCTGCTATGTCAGACACCCGCGCATATCCTTTATTTTCTATTAATAAATAAATTTGTTCGATATGGTCCTCCATACTAGGTGTTGGCATAAACGACCCCTCACTTTCAAAATCTTACTTTTAAGTTTACTACAACCTTACGTAAAAAGGTAATATTTCACGACATATCCACTATTGATATTCGTTAATATTCTATTGTTTACTCATATTAAAAATTTTAATAACAACATACAAAGGGTGCTCAGAAATTACTATTTTCTGAACACCCCCGTATATCACTATATATTAATTAAACCATCTTAAGTTAGGAATGATTATGACTTTTTCCAACAGCATAAATTGCCCTTATGATTTCCTTATTTAACAAGCTAATATATATTGGATTATTCAACTTATTATACACTTCTTCTCTTGCATCAACTGTCGACACATAGTTTGATGGCAATTTATTTAGACTGTAAGCTGTTATTTCCATCTCACATTTTTCGCAATGACAAAATGTTTGATATTGTGGACCTAATAATAAAAATTTAACAAGGCCATGCACTATTTCTTCGGTTACATTGACTAAAATTGATTGAGTCATACTTGGCAAATCGCTCCATATAATAATATTTCCAGTGAATTAATCATAAAACGAATAATCAATTATTACAATGGAAATTCGAAATAAATAATGCATCATTAGTAAAGATTTGATTTTTACTGTGATCTCAGTAATAATTCATAGGTTTTGATTAAGTCACCATCAATATTCGTTTGATGGTATCGACCATAAACCCAATCTGCACTTTGATCATCATACCATTTCGATTTAACATGGCCACTTTGACCAGGAGCAACCAATTGGAAAGAGTGCGATAAATCATTCAAATCAACAACGAACCTCCATGAAGCACCATGATTTACATTCCCTTGCCCATCATTACCTGCAGCTTGTACGGTAATTCTGGACCCACCAACCGATTGTTTAGCCGGATTGATATATTGTGCTAGAAAATCCGATGCAGCAGATAAAGGATGATCAAACGCTAGCTTATTATAGCTACCCCATGTCCATTTAGAAACGTTTGTTCCATATTTTGATTTTATATCTGCTATTGTTGTTTCAAATGAATCGAATATAACTTGATCAATTCCACCAGCTTCTGTAACCCACACACCTGGATTTCCTGCATACGCATCTCGTAATAGTTGATCTGTCACTTGATATTTTGCTGGCATCAATTCATAAATATCTTCAGGCAGTTTACCATCGTATAATGTTTTCTGTACACTATCCATCAGTAGATTAAATACTAATGGAGCAGCCTCATCTTTATTATCATACATTTCCCATTCTTCAAGAAGGGTAATAACCTCTTCATACTTACCTTCTGTATCCATTTTCTTTAATGTCTCAAGTATATGAGGTAGGAACTCTTCTGCATAAAGGTTTTTCTTATCTGACTGAATTGCTTTCATGTCATTTGAAGTTAACTTCGTTTCTGACCCATCCACAGATTCAATCAATTCAACGATTCTTTCATAACGATAAGGTGGTGCCCAATAGTTCGCAATATGGTATGGATATTCTTCTCCAATTACTTCGTTATTAGCAGTAACAATATAACCTTCCTCTGGGTTAATCACAGAAGGTAATTCATCAAATGGAATATATCCTTCCCATCCATATTCAGATGAATCGCCTGGTACAGGTAATTCCCCTTCACCGGACTTACGAATTGGGATATTCCCTACTGCTTTGTATGCGATAGTTCCGTCTGTTGATGCAAATACGAAGTTCTGTGCTGGTGCTTTAAAGTCCCTCAAGGCTGTTTCAAACTCTTCCCAGTTTGTAGCTTTATTAAAACCTAAAATTGCACGAAATTCATGGGTTGGCTCTAACGCTGTCCATTGCATAGAGAAAACAGCATCTGGTGTTTCTTCTCCAAACATATAATCCGATATCACCGGGCCATGTCTTGTTACAACAACTTCAAAATCAATCGTTTCTCCATTTTTAACTTTAATCGGTTCATTTCGAACTTCAGCATCTTCCCATTTTCCGTCATACTTAAATTGTGTTGGATTTTCAGGGTTTGGGATTTCAATATACAAATCTTGAACATCTGGGCCGACATTCGTCACTCCCCAGGCAATGGATTCGTTATGACCTAAAATAATACCCGGAACACCCGCAAAAATTACTCCACTTACATTTTGTTCAGGTGACTGTAAATGCATCTCATACCAGATAGAAGGAGTACCTAAACTAAGATGTGGGTCATTTGCTAGTAAAGGCTTCCCTGTTTCAGTTTTTTCACCAGATATTACCCAGTTGTTACTACCATTAAATTCATTGGGTAATAACTCTGTACTAAATTCTCCAGCTACTTTTACAGAGTTATTTAAATTTGCCTCAATAATCGATGGAGCACCTTCAGGGTATTTTACTAACAATTCCTTCGCTTCATCCTCTGTTAAGTTTTGCATCGCCCAATGATTAAATGCCTGTGATCTCCATGTTCCCCCTAAATCATAGGCCATATATTTGCCAATGGTTAGCGAATCTATTGGTGTCCATTCTTCTGGTTTATATCCAAGTAGTGCAAACTCATAAGTCAGTTTTCCTTCTTTGATATAAGCATTTACACCTTCTGCAAACCACTCTAGTACTTGTTTCGTTTCATCATCATATGTTTCCCATGACTTTTCCGCTGCATTTCTTAAGCTAAATGTACGGAATAATTTATCAGACTCAATCGCTGTTTCTCCAACGACTTCTGCAAGTCTCCCACTAGCCTGTCTCCTTGCTAAATCCATTTGAAATAGTCTATCTTGGGCTTGTACATATCCTTGTGCTCGATATAAATCTGCCTCTGTTTTCGCAGAAATATGTGGAACACCATGACCATCACGTGTTACAGTTACATCCTCATCCAATATTTCTACAACAACTTCGCCTTCAATTTTAGGTAATGAGCTTGCAACATAAAAGTGTATCCCAACTACAACTAGACCACCTAGTATAATCAATATACCAATTGCCCAAATTATCCAATCTATAATTCTTTTCGGTTTTTTCTTCTTTATAGCTTCCGTTGACATTCCTTTGACCACCTCTCATAGGCAATAACATTTTAAATATCGATTTTTACGATTAATATTAAACGTATTTTTTCATTTAATTACTAATTTATTTTCTATTATTTAAATCTAATTTTAAAAGAATTGGACAATGATCGCTACCGTAAATATTCGAATGTATATCCACTTCCTCTATTTGGTCTTTTAATTGCTCAGAGACAATAAAATAATCAATTCTCCATCCGATATTTCGCTCTCTTACTTTATTCATATAGGACCACCACGTATATGAGTCTGTTTTAGTTGGATTTAAATATCGAAATGAATCAATAAATCCCGATGATAATAATCGGCTCATTTTTTCTCTTTCTTCAAATGTAAAACCAGAATTCCCGATGTTGGATTTAGCATTTTTTAAGTCTATTTCTTCATGTGCAACATTTAAATCTCCACAATAAACTACTGGTTTCTGTTGATTTAAGCTGATTAAATAATGCGCTAATTTTTCTTCCCAGTTTAATCGATATGGAAGTCTCGCTAAATCTCTTTGAGAGTTCGGTGTATACACGTTCACTAAATAAAAATCATTATATTCTAATGTAATTATGCGACCTTCCTGCTCCTCTTCTTCATCCCCCACGCCATATTTTACATGATTTGGTTGGTGTTTTGTAAAAATAGCTGTTCCTGAGTACCCTTTTTTTTGAGCATAATTCCAAAACTGATGATATCCTTCTAGTTCAAGCTTTACTTGTCCATCCTGGCACTTTGTTTCTTGTATACAGAAAAAATCTGCATCAACTTCATTAAAGTAATCTAGAAAACCTTTCGTTAAACAAGCTCTAATACCATTTACATTCCACGAAATAAACTTCATTTTAAACTCCTTATGTAATCATTTTTCCTATATGTATTTAAAGCGCCCTCGCTTACACGAAAGGCGCTTTTTTACATACTAGTCTTCACCAACAATTTTAACTTCTAGCTCTAATTCGACACCAAATTTTTCTTTTACTTCCTTTTGAACCATTTTAATTGTATCTATATAATCTGTCGCTGTTGCATTCCCTTTATTAATAATGAACCCCGCATGCTTTAAAGAGACTTCGGCATCACCGACTCCCTTGCCTTGTAATCCACTATCTTGTATAAGCTTTCCAGCAAAATAGCCAGGTGGACGTTTAAATACACTACCAGCAGATGGATATTCTAAAGGTTGTTTTGATTCTCGTTTATATGTTAGATCTGCAATTTTTGCATCAATTTCTTCCTTATTCCCCTTTTCGAGCTTGAAAATTGAGGAAAGAACAAAATAACCTTCTTGAGTTATGATGCTATGTCGATAGCGTAAATCGAGTTCTTCTTTTGATAATACGATCATTTTTCCTTCTTTTGTTAACACGGTAGACGAAACGATGATATCTTTGATTTCCCCGCCATAAGCTCCTGCATTCATCGCCATTGCTCCACCAACAGATCCTGGAATACCACAAGCAAATTCAAAGCCCGTTAAGCTTTCATTCGCTGCTATTTTCGAAACATCTTTTATTAAAGCTCCACTTTGAGCATATATTCGATTTCCATCTACTCTGATTTCATTTAATTTTGAAAATGTGATGACGATCCCTCTCACACCACCATCTCGAACAACCATATTAGAACCATTTCCAAGCATTAATAGCGGTATATGATGATCATATGCATATTTTACAATAGCACTGGCTTCTTCTTCTGTTTCAGGCATCACAAATAAATCTGCAGCACCGCCAAGTTTTGTCATCGTATATTTCTTTAATAACTCATTTGTCTTAATATTTTTTGGATTCATTAATTGAGCCAAATCATTAGCCCACTTTTGTATAGTCATATTGAAAATCCTTTCTACTAAACGTACATACTTAGTATGGGAAATTGAAAGCTTTTTGGCAAGTGGCTATACACTTTAATTTATCCATATTTTTGACCATTTTTCTACTTCTCGAATTGCTCCTTCAAGCGCTTTCCCCTTATCCGTTAAGGAATATTCCACCCGAATAGGTACTTCTGAATATACTTTACGCTCAACAATATTTTCTTTTTCTAATTCTTTTAAGCGTTCTGACAATAGTCGGCCACTAATTGGTAAAGAGGATTCAATTTCATTAAATCTTTGAGGACCTTCCAATAATTGATATAAAATTAAAGTAGTCCAACGCTTTCCTAATAAATCCATAGCTTTTGAAAAACGTGGACATATACATACCTCTTTCATGATATAACACCTCTAGATTTAAATTTAGAAAGTAGATTTACTCTTATCATCCTGTTTTTTAGTGTACCATTTAAAATTTAGCTACGAAAAGCAACTTTATTCTTCTATATTTACTATTATTGTATATTTTTCCTTGTTAAGATATTATTAGGTAATAAGATAATTCGATTGGAGGTGTCACATTCATGGATTATGCAATCGATTTTCCTCATTCAGCAATTTCATTTACGGTAAAACATATGGGTATTGCAAATGTTAATGGTGTTTTTGGTTCTTATTCAGCCATCATTAAAACTCCGTCTATTGAAAGCTTAGAAGAAGTATTTATATCTTTTGATATCGATGTTCCGAGTTTATCGACAAGTAATCAAAGTCGCGATAAGCATTTAATCTCTGCGGACTTTTTTGATGCAGACCGTTTTCCAAAAATAAAATTTACCTCATCACAAATTGAAAGATTAACAGCCTCTGCGTTTAACCTTATTGGGAATTTGACAATAAAAGGTGTAACAAAACCTATAACTTTTATTGTTGAATACACTGGACAAGTTAAGAATCCTTGGGGGCAGGATACTTATGGTTTTACCGCTAATACATCAATAAATCGGTATGATTTTAATTTACGGTATAATAAAATTTTAGAATCGGGCATCTTTTTAATCGGTGAAAATGTAGACGTTTGCATCGATTTGGAAATTTACCCTCTATAGGGTTTATCTACAATTTATGAGAAATGTCATAAAAATATTCATTTCGACATTTATATTCCTACATACATAACACCTTGTATCTGTACAATACATAAAAACAAAATAAAATCCCCCATGGAAATAAACTCTTCCCCAATGGTTAGACGCCATCTAACCATTGGAGGTGCAGTTCAAAATGTTTCATGGGGGATTTTTTAGTTAAAAATCACAATGATCATCTGTACAAATAGCTCCATTATCATTGCCAACTATTTTTAACTTTGGCTTTAAACCAGCCTCACTAGCTACCTTTTCAATCGTTTTTTCAAATAATGGTTGAGGTTGTGCACCTGAAATTCCGTATTTATTATCAAATACAAAAAATGGTACTCCTCTTACACCTAGTGTTTGTGCTTCTATAATATCCTGCTCTACTTCTTTAGCGTACTGTTCTCCATCTAATACAATAGTTGCTTCCTTCGTATCTAAACCGAGCTCTTCAACTAGTTTTAGTAACACTTCTCGTTTACCAATTGACTGACCCTCTGAAAAATATGCCTGTAAAAGACGTTCGCTCATTTCAGAACCTTTCCCTTTTGTGTCTGCCCACTTAGCTAGTCGATGTGCCGCTACTGTATTTGCTGTTTTCATAATATCAAAATTGTACTCGAGGCCTACCTCTTTCGCACGACTCGCAACGCTTTTAGTCATATTTTTAGCTTCATCTACGGATACTCTAAATTTTTTTGCTAACGAAGAATATACGGACTCATCCGCATCTATTGGTGTCGTTGGATCTAATAAAAAACTTTTATACTCAACTTCAATTTGACCTTCATAACCTGTATCTTTTAATGCCTTTTCTAATTGACGTTTTCCAATATAACAAAAAGGACAAACGTAATCTGACCAAACTTCTACTTTCATGTCACTTCTCCTTTTTTTCTTATTCTACGGAATTAACTTACCTTAGTTCAATAAAAGTGCTCATCTAAATATATTAATCCTACTAAAAATAGTTTTGAGCTGTCATATAATTCAATATCCCTTACTGATAAAAGTTCATCTCTTAATACACAACACTGAATAATGTAATCAACATTTTCCAATACTTCTAAAAAGAAATTATTATTGGAGGCAATTTATGCAAAACTCTCTTTGGCTAAGTGGAATCGAACCCTTATCTTTAAATAAACTATCTACTTCTCTCAATTGTGATGTTTGTATCGTAGGTGGAGGATTAACAGGTGTCTATACTGCCTACTTACTAGCAAAGAAAGGTGTCAATGTGGTGCTTCTTGAAGCAAATTCCTCCGTAGCTATTGCTACAACAGGTCACTCCACTGGTAAATTAACACCTCAGCATGATGCGATTTTTGCAAAATTATTAAAATCATTTTCTAAAGAAGAAGCAAAAACCTACTTTGATGCTAACCAAAATGCAATTAATTCCGCATTACAGAATATAAATAGTGATATCTATCAAAAAGTAGATTCCTATTTATATTCAACTACTGAACAAGGAAGGCAGAAACTTCAAGATGAGCTTGAAGCTTATAAAGCACTTAAGATTCCAGGGTTTGAAACAGTGGAAACGGAGCTTCCTTTAGATATTAACAGTGCAATTAAAATCGAAAATACTTTCCAAATTCACCCTACGAATTTCGCCTTACATTTTGCAAAACTTGCGTTAAAAGAAGGCGCAAATCTTTATTCAAATACCAGAGTCACAAAAGTAGTGCCAGACAATAATACTATTTATACAGAAGATGAGCTTGAAGTATCATTTAATCATCTTGTACTTGCAACACATTATCCTATTGAAGCCATTAAAGGTCTGCAAATTGCTAAATTATCGATTGAACGATCTTATTTAACTGCAACTAAAAATACTGATTTATTTAAGGGACAATATTTATCTGTTGATAGTCCTTCTAGAACAATCCGCACTGCACTTATTAACAATCAGCCTTATTTTATCTATGGTGGTAGTTCTCATAAGGCAGGTACTGTTGAAGATACACAATTGTATTATGAAACGTTAGAAAATGAGGTCATGTCAAAATTTGACTTGCCTAAACCTGAATTTTATTGGAGTGCTCAAGATCCGGATACCGCTGACTCGATACCTTATGTTGGACCAATTACCGCAAATGAATCGAATATCTATATTGCAACAGGTTATCGCAAGTGGGGATTATCGAATTCCCTTGTTGCTGGTGAAATCATTTCAAGTGCAATTACAAAGGTAAAACACCCAGCAGAAGAGATTTATCATCCATCCCGAAATCAATTTGGTATTACTATGTTACGTATGTTCAATTTAATTGGATTTATGACATCCAATTTAGCTGAAGGGTATTTAACTAGAATGGATGCACCTAAATGTACTCATTTGGGTTGTAAAACAAGATGGAATGAAGGGGATGAAACATGGGATTGTCCATGTCATGGATCAAGATTCGATAAAAATGGAAATGTTATCGAGGGACCTGCAGTATATCCATTAGATTTGAATCGAGTAGAGGGAAAATAAGTTAACTAATTTTCGCCCCTCTCACAACACCGTACGTACGGATCTCGTATACGGCGTTTCAATTCATATTACAGTGTGTACTTTTAAGTAACGTTGTAGAGCAGAGGGTATTCCCCTCTGCTCTAGCCTTTATTTGAAATTGCTCTTTGAACAACTTTAGATAATCCGATAAATCGATAACCTTTCCTACAGAATGTTAAGCCCTTGGCTTCTTCTTCGGGTATCCCCAATTGGATTAGTGACCTTATCTGTTTTCTTGGTACCTTCCACTGTTTCCAAATGATTACTCTTATTCTTGAGCGTAGTTTCTTATCAATTTCACGCATAGCCGTTTTCATGTTTGCAGTTCTAAAGTAATTTACCCAACCAAATATTACTTGTTTTAGTTTCAATATTCGGTAGTCTAACGGAATGCTCCAGTTTCGCTTTGTTAGTTGTCGAAGTTTCCTTTTAAATTTCTGTACTGAGATTGTATGTGGTCGAACTTGATATTTCTTGTCTTTTGAATCGTAGTAATATCCAAACCCCAGGAATTTTAAGTCTTTTGGACGAGCGATTTTACTCTTTTCTGCATTGACTATCAGCCCTAATTTCTTTTCTATAAACTTCACGACTGATTCCATCACTCTATTTGCAGCTTTCTCACTCTTCACAAAGATAAGAGCGTCATCCGCATATCTCACGAAATGGAGTCCTCTACTTTCTAGTTCCTTGTCCAGTTCATTCAACATTATGTTACTTAATAGTGGACTGAGGTTTCCTCCTTGCGGAGTTCCAATCGGTGTTTCCTCATATTTACCCTTTACCAAGACCCCACTGACCAAGTATTTTCTAATTAAAGAAATGACATCTCCATCATCGATTGTATTGGATATGATTCGCATGAGTTTATCATGGTTGACTGTGTCGAAAAATCTTTCAAGGTCAATGTCCACTATCCAATCGTATCCATCATTCAGAAATTCGAGACTTTTTATGATTGCCATCTCACAACTTCTATTTGGTCTAAAACCGTAACTGTATTCACTAAACTCTTTTTCAAATATCGGACTGAGTACTTGATGAATTGCCTGTTGAACCACCCTATCCACTACTGTTGGTATTCCCAGTTTGCGCATCTTTCCATTTTCTTTTGGGATTTCCACTCGTAAGGCAGCTTGTGGTTGGTATTTTCTAGTTCTGATGCGCTGACGTAGTTCATCCTTGTTCTCTTTCAGATACTGTTTAAGTTCATCAACCGTTATTCCATCGACCCCACTTGCACCTTTATTTCTATAGACACGTAAGTAGGCTTCATTCATATTTTGATTGCTTAGAATCTTTTCTAAAAGTTGCACACTCGTTTCTCCATTTCCTCTCACGTAGTAAGTAATACCTCCATTTTGGTTATCATTTGAGATACGCTCATACTTTCACCATTAACACATTCGGAGTCCGTCGCTTACGCATTTGTGGTGTTGAAACACTATAAATTGTTCGGCCCTTCATGACCAATGGTCATTACTATGGCTTCTGCTGACTTCTTGCGACTAACCGTTTTCGACTGTATTTTTTATACATCCGCAAGACCTCCCAGGGTAAGACAACTATCTTTCCTCTTTTACTCGCCTGATTTACCCTACAAAGTTACGCACATCTTTTGGACTTTGACTTGTATTGGAGCCTTATCCCTTTGTAGAGCCTTGGTATCAGATTTCTGTTCGTCGAGCCAAGATTTTATTCCACGCTTCCTCCAGCCCTTATCTCACGATAAGTACCTTGCGCTTCCTTAGTGGTTGGTCGATGTGTACCCCCACAGTGGACTTTCACCACCTAGATAGTTGCCATGCCTGGCACACAATAAAAAAGGTGTCGCCTTAAAGCGACACCTCAGACTGTAGACAAACTCAAAAATTTGAGATTGTCTACAGTCTTTTTTCTATTTACAATACATATTAAGAAATCGTCGATTTCCGTTACAGGCGCTACGCTTTCCACGGGCACGGCCTCAGCCTTCTCCCTCGCTACGCTCAGTCCGGGTGCTTCGGCTCGTGCTGTTCCCGTAGGAGTCTTCGCGCCTTCCACTTCAATCGACTTATATCGGCTAATGCAACAGTGTAACGCTTCTAATACTCTGAGGTGATGATAACCATGATGACGAAAAATCAAATCAATGAACGTGAACAGTTTGAAATTCTAACTATTGAACAACTTGTACCAAAGGACCATCTGGTCCGTAAACTAGATGCTGCAATTGATTTTAAATTTATCTATCCATTAGTTGAACATCTATACTCCACTGTTGGAAGACCAAGTATTGATCCTGTTGTTCTATTTAAAATGACGTTTATTCAATATACATTCGGCATTCGTTCAATGCGCCAAACGATTAAAGAGATTGAAACGAATATGGCTTATCGTTGGTTCCTAGGATTCGGCTTTCATACAGAAGTTCCACATTTTTCAACCTTCGGTAAGAACTATGAACGTCGCTTTCAAGATACCGATATCTTTGAACAGATTTTTTACCGTATCTTAAAAGAGATTATGGACTGTGGTTTCTTATCAGAAGACCATGTTTTTATTGATTCTACACATGTAAAGGCAAGTGCTAATAAACGGAAGTATGATAAGAAACTTGTACGAAAAGAAACACGTGCTTATGAAGCGAAGCTTCAAGAAGAACTGAATATCGATCGTGAGGAAAACGGAAAAAAGCCCTTTCCACCGGAAAAATTTGAAAATGACGAAATGAAAGAAATCAAAGAAAGTACTACCGATCCTGAAAGTGGTTACTATGTAAAAGATGAACGTACGAAACAGTTTGCGTATTCTTTTCATACAGCGACAGATGAAAGAGGATTTGTATTAGGCTCTATTGTCACTCCGGGGAATATACACGATAGTCATATGCTCCAGCCTTTAGTAGAAAAGATTATTGAACATGTCGGAAAGCCTGTAGCTGTGGTAGCCGATGCTGCTTATAAAACACCTGCGATTGCGAACTTTCTATTAGAGAATCAAATGTTACCTGTATTACCGTACACCCGCCCAAAAACAAAAGAAGGTTTCTTCCGTAAGCATGAGTTTGTTTATGATGAGTATCTTAATGCCTATATCTGCCCAAATAATCAGCTACTAAAGTACACTACGACAACTAAGGAAGGTTATCGCCAATACAAATCCAATCCAACGGTTTGTACGAATTGTCCTTTCATATCACAATGTACAGAAAATAAGAATCATATAAAGCTGATTCAACGACACATTTGGGAAGGGTACTTAGAGGAAACGGAACATCTGCGTCATCATTTTGAAGTAAAAAAGATATATGCAAAACGCAAAGAAACAATTGAACGTGTCTTTGCCGATGCTAAAGAAAAGCATGGTATGCGTTGGACAACCCTACGGGGCTTAAAAAAATTGTCCATGCAGGCGATGCTTACTTTTGCTGCTATAAATTTAAAAAAGCTTGCCACTTGGACATGGAAAGCTGCATAAAACGAGATGAAAGCGTCTCATCGAGACGATTAATACCCGAAATCTGGTAATAATTTATACCTAAACGATTTTAAAAAGACAAAATACCTCGAGAGATGCAACTCTCGAGGTATTTTGTCAACACTCTGAGGTGTCGCCTTAAAGCGACACCTTTGTATTATTTTAAAGCGTCTGTTAGCACTGGTACAACTTGTTTTTTACGAGATACAACGCCCGGTAATTCAATTACATGATCATTTAATTCTTTTCCGAATGCTTTTGCGGCATCCTCTGAAGCACTACCTGCCACAACAACGACCGAATCATTATTTAAAATGTCCGTTACAATGAAGAAATATAAATTCAAACCATTTTCTTCAACTTTATTATTTAGAAGAGTTATTAATTCTTCTTTGCGATTTAAAACATCGTTTACATCTACCGCATTTACTTGAGCAACGACAGATTTAACAGTACCAAATGTAAATTCTTTCGCATCTAAAGAAAGTAAATCTTCTAATGCTTTATCAGAAAGATCTGCACCTGCTTTAAGCATAGCTAAGCCATACTCTTCTGCATTAACGCCAGCCTTTTCAGCGAGTTCATTTCCTGCTTGAATATCTTGCTCAGTACATGTTGGAGATTTGAATAATAACGTATCAGACACAATTGCTGAGAACATTAGTCCCGCAATATTCGCAGGGATTTCTACATTATTTTCTTTAAATAGTTTATTTAAAATCGTCGCAGTACATCCAACCGGCTCTGCACGGAAAAATAGTGGATCTGATGTTTCAAAGTTAGCAATTCGATGGTGATCGATTACTTCTGTTACTTTTACTTCTTCAATACCATTTGCAGATTGTTGACGTTCATTATGGTCAACCAAAATTACTTCTTTTGCTTCATTAGCAACATTATCGATTAATCTTGGAGCTTCAAAACCAAATTTATTTAATGCAAATTGTGTTTCACTATTCACTTCACCTAAACGTACTGCTTCTGCATCAGTACCAAGCTGCTGTTTTAAATACGCGTAAACTATTGCTGAAGTTATCGTATCTGTATCTGGATTTTTATGACCGAAAACTAATACTTTGCTCATTAATCGAAGTCCTCCTAATATTTGTTCATAATTCGAATTTATTTTAACACAACTATTTAGAAATTAGAAAAATTGAACTACATTGCCAATCCATATAATAAAGCGCATACGTAAATGCCCCCGCAATTTACGTATACGCTTTTCTATTTAATATTAACACGTTGATCTGATCCCAGATTCAATATATGAAAAACTACTTTCAATTTGTTCATTTGTCTTCTGGAATGCCATATATTGCTTTCGGTTATTAGCAATCATACCTTCAATTAAAGCATTAATTATTGAGCATAATGATGTAGACGTTTCAATAGACATTTGCTTTTGAATATTTATAGTAAACATAGCATCAGTATAGTCTCGTATCGGTGATAATGTTGAATTTGTAAGTGCGACCACTTTCGCTTTTTTATTTTTCGCTAAATTAGCAATCGTTAGTACATCTTCTAGCACATGATCAACGGCTACAATGACTAATACAGAATCTTTATCCATATTACTTAATTGCTGCACAATATCTTCCATCTCATGTTGAATCTGCTTTACATGTTTCCTTAAGTTTTTTAATGCACTTGTCATGAAATTAGCTGCTGGTGCTGATTGTCTAAACCCAAGTACATATACGAACTGGGACTCATGTAATAGCTTTGTAGCCAATTCAAACTGTTGAGGATCAATTAATTCAATCGTATTTAAAATACTTGATACATCCTCATTCATAATCTCTTTAATGAAATTCGTTTGCTTTTTGGAAACGACAACTTTTTGTTCTTCTTTTGAAGATATCCCATTGAATAAATCATATTTTAACTTCTCTTGCAGTTCGTGATAGCCTGACAATTCCATGGCATAACAAAAACGGATAACTGTTGATTCACTAACACCAATTAGTTGTCCCACCTCGGAAGCTATATGAGTAGCTACTATATTAGGGTTATCAACAACAAATTGAGCAACTTTACGCTGACCTCTAGATAGTCGAATATATCGTTTTTTTATAGTTTCAATGATATTCATGTTAGCTTCCAAACCTCCCTTATACATGTTAATAGCATATATTTGATAAATGATAGGTTAACATTAATAAAAATTAAATACAATGAGTTTTCTGAAAAATCTTTCATAAACTAAAGTAAAATGTTCGAAATTTCGACAAAATTAGATAGGTATTATCTAAAATAGGTATAGGATGGGATATTCTGTATGAATTTCTTTATTTTTAATAAACAAAAGACTCAAAAGTGCAGTTCACTTTTGAGTCTTAATACTTTTTCATTATTCAAGCTCTGTTTGCATTGTTTCTTTCCCTAAGAAAATAACGGCTATTACACCAATGACAATCGAGATACAGAAGATCATAAAGATTAAACCGAAGTCATAACCAGCAGTTAACAAGCTTCCAACTAATAAAGGACCAAAGATTCCTCCTACTCGCCCAACTGCCGCTGCCATACCAGATCCTGTACCTCTTATAATTAACGGGTACTGTTCAGGCGTATATGCGTAAAGTGCTCCCCAAGCACCTAGATTAAAGAAGGATAAAAGTATACCAGAAATAAGTAATACTTCAATTGTTTCTGCACTCCCAAAAACTAATGCACTTCCAGCAGTGCCTAATAAATAGGTTACAAGCACAAATTTTCTACCTAACTTTTCAATAAACCATGCAGCTGAGAAATACCCTGGAAGCTGTGCTAGTGTCATAATCAGTACATATCCAAAACTTGAAATTAAACTAAAGCCCTTATTAACCATTACACTCGGTAACCATAGAAACATTCCGTAATAAGAAAATACTACAACAAACCAAAGTATCCATAACATGATGGTTGCTTTAGCATATTTTTTTCCCCAAATCCCAGCCATGTTTTGTAAAATACTTCTCTTTTTTGCTTCTGGTCTAGCTGTAAACTGTGGAGAATCCGGTAAATGCAAACGAATATACAGGGCATAAAATGCAGGTATTGCCGTGATTAAAAGTGCCACCCGCCAACCTTCAATTGGCCAAAAATCCGCTGGAATAACAAAATATGATATAACGGCTGCGATTAACCATCCTGCTGCCCAAAAGCTTTCTAACAAAACAACAACTCTTCCCCGTTCTTTTGCTTCAACGCTTTCAGAAACTAAAGTCGATGCTACTGGAAGTTCTCCACCTAATCCCATTCCAACAAAGAAACGTAAAATCATAAATGTAACAAAAGTGGTTGTTAAAGCAGACAATCCACTAGCAACTGAAAATATAACCAGTGTCCATATGAAAATCGTTTTTCGTCCTACTTTATCGGCAAATACCCCAAATACAAGTGCCCCTACTGCCATGCCAATTGAGTTAATACTCCCAATCCACCCCATTTGGCTGCTGTTTAATCCCCAATCTGCTGCCAGCGCTGCAATAACAAAAGACAATATTCCTACATCCATTGCATCAAACATCCATCCAACACCTGCAACGCCTAATAATTTGTTTCTGGAAATTGTTTTATTGTTAGTGCTTGTCTCCACTGTGACATTACTCATCTAATCACCTGTCTTTACATTTGTATTAACACATATTAAAAATAACTATAATTTGAAAAACTTACAAGAGGTATTTTTATTTTTTTTAATTTTTTTGTGAAACCTAATTCCTCTTTACTTATATCCAATTAAAGCTTTTACTGTTGGTTTAAAGAAAGAGACTCGAGAGGACCTAACTTAATTCCAACTAATATTTCCTTCAAGATGTATGAAACTTTGGAGATCGTTTAATTTAAACTTATATAGTTTGTGTTAATTTAGTAAATTCTATTGAAATGTACTATTGTGTTGCGTTAAAATGTCTCTTATATACAAACAACTGTTCATCTTAAGAGAACAAAAGGAGATCATATTATGTGGAGAGGTCTTATTGAAGAATATAAAGAATTTTTACCCGTTACTGAGAAAACACCTTCATTAACATTAAACGAAGGAAACACTCCATTAATTCATTTAGTTAATCTGTCTAAGCAATTAGGCATTGAGTTATATGGTAAATACGAAGGTTTAAATCCTACTGGCTCATTTAAAGACCGCGGTATGGTTTTTGCTGTTGCAAAAGCTATCGAAGAGGGAACAAAATGTGTTATTTGTGCCTCTACAGGAAATACATCAGCTGCAGCGAGCGCTTATGCTGCACGTGCAGGCATCGAATCTATTGTTGTTATTCCAAAGGGAAAAGTTGCACTTGGTAAATTAGCTCAAGCTTGTATGTATGGTGCAAAAATTATAGAAATCGATGGCAACTTTGATGACGCTTTAAGAATCGTTCGTGAAGTAAGTGAAACGACTGCAGTAACTCTTGTAAATTCAGTAAACCCTAATCGTATTGAGGGACAAAAGACTGCTGCTTTCGAAATTGTTGATGGTTTAGGATCTGCTCCAGATTATTTATGTATTCCTGTCGGAAATGCAGGCAATATTACTGCTTACTGGAAAGGTTTCAAAGAATATAATGAAGCTAAAAATACTGGTTTACCTAAAATGTATGGATTCGAAGCAGAAGGTGCAGCAGCCATTGTAAAAGGCGAGCCAATCGCTAATCCTGAAACAGTTGCAACTGCTATTCGTATCGGTAACCCAGCAAGCTGGCAATATGCCGAAGCAGCTCGAGATGAGTCTGGTGGTATTATTGATTCAGTTACGGATGAAGAAATCTTAGCTGCGTACAAATTAATCGCTAGCTCCGAGGGTATCTTTGTAGAACCAGGTTCCGCGGCTTCTCTTGCAGGCGTTATTAAATCTGTAGAAAATGGAAAAATTGAAAAAGGTAGCCGTGTTGTTACTGTGTTTACTGGTAACGGATTAAAGGACCCTGATACAGCAATGAAGGTTTCTACAATCGATATAGTATCTTTAAAAAATAATGAAGAAGACATTAGAAATTATATTGAGGGAATTCTATGAATAAAAAATGGCAAATTACTGTCCCAGGAAGCACCGCTAATTTAGGACCTGGATTTGACTCGATTGGACTTAGTTTGTCTCTATATTTACATTTAACAGTGTCGCTATCAGATAAATGGGAAATCATACATGTTTCTGAAGGTTTACCACAGGAATTTAAAATAGAAGACCATTTAATTTATCAGATCGCTCATGAAACAGCTGCACGCTTTAATAAGGAAATGCCAGCTTGCAAAATTGAAATGACGAGCGAGCTTCCGTTTGCACGCGGATTAGGTAGTAGTGCATCAGCTATTGTAGCAGGAATAGAATTAGCAAATATAGTATGTGGATTAAACTTATCCAAACAGGATAAATGTAATATTTCTTCTCAAATTGAGGGGCATCCGGATAATGCAACAGCCTCCGTCTTAGGCGGTCTAACTATATCTTCAATGGACAAAGATGGAATTGTTGATACAATCCACGTTACTGATTTAGACACTTCATTTGTTGTATTCATTCCTCAGGTTGAATTAAAAACATCTGAAGCAAGAAGTGTATTACCAGAACATTTTGAACGGCCTTATGCTGTTACAGCGAGCGCAAATGCCAATATGCTTGCTGCTGCGTTAATTGCAAAAGATTACGTACGTATCGGTCGTTATATGGAAGCTGATAAATTTCATGAACCGTTTCGAGCTCAATTAATTCCAGATTATTATGAGATTATTCAAATGGCAAAAGAACATGGTGCATATGGCACTGCTTTAAGTGGCGCTGGACCAACAATGATTTCTATGATTCCTACTTCAATAGGGCAACGTTTTGTTAAAAAAATGCAAGAACTTTTCCCGTCACATCATGTATTGTTAACAAAGGCAGATCAAACAGGGGTAACAGTTTCTGAAGCCTCAGTTCTTACTCAATAATTATAAAAGGTGATTCAAACAGTGTTTAAGACTGTTATGAATCACCTTTTTATTTTAAGTTAATAACACTAAACTAATAGCCATTACCGCCATACCACCGACAACACCATAAATCGAAAAATGAGTTTCATCGTATTTTTTTGCTGCTGGTAAAAGTTCGTCAAGAGAAATAAAGACCATTATCCCTGCGACAGCCGCAAAAATGATACCAAACAATACGTCATTTAAAAATGGCATCAAGATTAAATATGCTAATAATGCTCCTAGTGGTTCTGCTAATCCTGAAAGAAATGATAACTTAAATGCCTTCTTTCTTATTCCCGTTGCATAATAGATTGGAATAGCTACAGCAATCCCTTCTGGAATATTATGAATGGCAACAGCTATCGCAATTGCTATCCCTACATTTGGATCTTGGATAGCAGACATAAATGTGGCAATACCTTCCGGGAAGTTATGAATGGCAATTGCTAGTGCAGTAAATAAGCCCATTTTCATCAGTTTATCTTGGTCTATTGCTGTTGTGTTTTTTTCTGCGGCTTGAACATCTTCAACTGTTTTTACTTCATGGGGATTTTTGTTCTTTGGAATGAAACGGTCTATTAATGCAATAAAAACCATCCCTCCGAAAAAGCCTACTATTGTCATCCAATAGCCTTGCGAATCTCCCAATGCATTTGTTAGTGAATCTTTTGCTTTTACAAATATCTCAACTAATGACACATAAATCATAACGCCCGCAGAAAAACCTAATGCAACTGACAAGAACTTCTTATTTGTTCTGGATGTGAAAAATGCAATTAATGCACCTACACCTGTAGCCAACCCCGCAAAAAGCGTTAAGCCGAAAGCCAAGATCACATTACTGTCCATTTGGATTCTAATCCCCTCTTTAATTTTATAATAGTATTATATACTCAAATGTTTCCTATGTGCAACTTTTTTAGTTTTGGTTATATATTATGTACAAGGAAAACTTTTAAACCGTTTTCATTACTAATTTTTCAAGTGAAGAGTTTCTCTTTAGTATTTCAATCGTCACTTGGCTGAATTTTATCCATAAAGAGGTTTTTTTAAAATCATGTATTTCCACTTAAATAATATATGCTTCTACAAAATTGAATCCACTAAGTGCAGCATCATTTTAAACCTATGCAGATTCCTATTTTAATCCGTATTCGTTACAAAGCGGTTGGTTTTTACTTATTTACCATTTACATAAAAAAAACGCCCTTTTTTAAGGACGTTTTAACTTATTCTACAACCGTGTAATTCCCATGTTCCATATTAATAACAAACTCTGGTTTTGGTGGTTTACCGCCATTCTCTTTAATTTTCTCTTTGTGCCCTGCGATATGCTCTGGACTCTTTTCCCAAGCCTTCCAAGCCTCTTCAGATTCCCAACGGATAATCATTACTACTTCTTCTTCTCCACGACGTACATTCTTTACAAGTAATTCGCGGCTAATAAAACCTTCTCTTTGCTCAATCAAAGATGGGCCTTGACCTGGTTTCTTTTTAAAACGATCTAAAATCTTGTCCGAGTTTCCTTCTGTTACCGTCCATTTGCGAATTTGAACAAACACTTTTTATTTCCTCCTTCATTTGTATCCTTATTAGCTATTCATTTATGATTACTATAAGCATTATACAGATAAATATATATTTTATCTTTAGAAAAAGCTGCCCAAAAATTTGGACAGCTTGATCATTTAATTATTTCAATTCATCAAGAATTTCTTGGATTTTAGCAAGCTCAGATTGTAAGCCGCCTCCACCTACGTACCAAAGTGGACCATCTAAGTATACAATTCGATTGTCTTTATAAGCTGTTGTTTGTTTAATGATGTCATTTTCCATATCTGTTTCAATATTCGATACATCACCTACAGCAGCTGTACGGTCAATAACGAATAGTACTTGTGGGTTAAACTCTAGGATTGCTTCAAAGCCAAAGTTTGAACCATGAGAAGATGATTCAATATCTTCTGTTACTGGAACAAATCCATAAATATCATAAATGTAACCATAACGTGAATTTGTTGAGAAACCTGATAATTTACCTTCGTTATACATCGTTACCAATGTATTATCGAATTGACCAGAAAGTTCTTTAATTTCTTCGATTGCAGCTTCAATTTTCGCAACGTGTTCTTTAGCTTCTGCTTCTTTACCAAAGATTTGACCTGCGATATCTACTGATTTTAAGAATGTGTTCCAATAGTCTTCTTGTGTTGCTCCAACAAAGATTACATTTGGCGTAATTTCTTTTAATTGCTCATAAAATACTGATTGACGGCCAGAGATGAAAATTACATCTGGCTGAATTTCAGCAATATCTTCAAATAATGGTTCTTTTAATGTACCAACATTTACATAATCATCACTGCTATATTTTGTTAAGTGTGCAGGTAATTGAGAATCTTGTGGAACCCCAACAATTCCTTCTACCCCAAGAGTGTCAAGTGTGTCTAAGAAACCGTAATCGAATACAACAATTTTTTCTGGCATTTTTTCAAGAGTAACATCTTCAAATAGAATTGTGCCAGCTTCTTCAGATTCGCTTTGAGAAATTGTAGATGAAACAGTTAATGGATATCCTTCTTGAGTTGTTTCTGTTTCGTTTGATGGCTCAGCTTCCGAGCTAGTATTTGAATCAGTTGATTCACTGTTAGAATTACATGCAGCTAGCACAAATACTAACATTGCCAACATTAAAGTTAGTAATTTAAAATTTTTCATTCTGTATTTCTCTCCTGTTCTTTTATTAATGATAATGAGAATCGTTATCAACTAATTGAAATTATATCATCTTAAAATTTATCGTCAATACCTTTTATTAATATTTTTTTCCTTTTTTCCTTAAAAAAATGATTTAGAAAATATTGTGAACAATAGTTTTCTAAATCATTAATTTTTACCTAATGTGAGTTAAAATATACGCAGATACGACATCCGTTTTGCTCTTGTACCGGAATATGCATATCATATATTTCACGAAGTGCATCTGAATTGATAATTTCTTTCGTTGCTCCGCTTTTTACCACTTTACCGTTCTTTAGTGCAACGATATAGTCAGAGTAGACGCTCGCAAAGTTAATATCATGCAATACAATCACAACTGTTTTACCTAACTCATCAACGAGTTTACGAAGGATTTTCATTATTTGAACAGAATGTTTCATATCCAAATTGTTTAATGGTTCGTCTAAAAGCACATAATCTGTATCCTGGGCAATCACCATTGCAATAAATGCCCGTTGCTTTTGCCCACCAGAAAGCTCATCTAAGTACTTATCTTGCATATCTGCTAGATTCATATAATCAATCGCTTGCTCGATGAATTGTTCATCTTCAGGTGTTAAGCGACCTTTCGAATAAGGATAACGTCCAAAAGAAACTAATTCACGTACTGTAAGTCTTACGTTTATGTAATTCGCCTGCTTTAAAATCGAAACGCGTTTAGCAAATTCATTAGATTTCCATTGTTTTACATTGTTTTTATCAAGTAATACTTCGCCTGTATCTGCATCTAGTAATCGACTAACCATTGATAACAGTGTTGACTTACCAGCACCATTAGGACCAATAAAGGATGTAATAGATCCTGGTTGAATCGTAACGGAAACATCTTCTACAACAGGCTTGTTACCAAAATTCTTTGTTAAACCTTTAATTTCAATCATCCTGCTGCCCTACTTTCCTTTAATAATAAATAGATAAAGTAAATTCCACCGACAAAGTTAATAATAACACTCAATGTAGTTCGCATTTCAAATAAATGCTCCACCATAAATTGACCTCCGACTAATGCGATAACACTCATTAAACCGGCTCCCAAAATAAGTATTGAATGCTTATAGGTACTAAAGAACTGATAAGACAGATTTGCTACGATTAATCCGAAAAATGTAATCGGACCTACTAAAGCTGTTGATGTAGCAATAAGTACTGATGAAAGGATTAAAACATTCAACACAAGTCGATCGTAGTTTATACCTAGATTCATCGCATTTTCACGACCAAGTGACATAACATCCAATTGACCCAAAATACGATAACCATAAAGAAAGGCTAGTAATAATATTACTATCGCTATATATAAAAGCTCGACTTTAATATTAGAAAAACTTGCAAATAATCGATTTTGTAAGCTCAGATATTCTACAGGGTCAATCAGCACTTGTAAAAATGTTACCAAGCTTCCCAGTAAAGTACCTATAACCATCCCAATTAGTAATAGTAAGTAAATAGGATGTTTATCCGCTCTAAACAGGAATCGATAAAGAATAAGTGCAAACAACACCATTGCAACAATGGAAGTTGTAAAGTTTAAATATTGATTTAACACCCAAATTGATAATGACCCCGCTAAGAAGTATATTAACGTTTGAACTACTTCATACATGGAATCAAGTCCCATTACAGAAGGGGTTAAAATTCGATTATGTGTAATCGTTTGGAACACAACTGTTGAATATGCAATCGCAAAGCCTGTAACGATCATTGCACCTACACGCATCATACGACGTGGGAAGGCGTAATCGAATCCACCCTTTATATCATAAAAGCCATACAACAAAATACATAGAATTGCGACTACTGCTAGAATGATAAGTTTTATACTATTTTTTCGCATATGCTCTCCCCCTAAATAACATGATTAAGAAGATCGCACTGCCAATAACTGCGACTGTCACATTAACCGGTATTTCATATGGATAGATGATCACACGACCTATAATGTCACAAATTAATAGGAACACAATACCTAACACAGCTGTATGTGGTATCGTCTTTCTTAAATTATCGCCTAAATATAGAGATACAATATTAGGTACAATCAGTCCCAAAAATGGAATAACACCCACTGTAAGTACAACGGTTGTAGCGATGATTGCAACTAAAACAAGACCAATATTTAAAACAAATTTATAACTTAACCCTAAGTTTTTTGCAAAATCCTCACCCATACCTGCTACAGTAAATTTGTTCGCATATAAATAAGCCAAAATGATGGCTGGTACACTGAGATACAATAATTCATATCGCCCTGCGATAATCAATGTAAAACTACCCATCAACCAAGAGGAGATATTTTGAAGCAAATCTGCTTCATAGGCAAAAAACGTTGTAACGGAAGATAATATATTACCATACATTATCCCAATCAACGGCACAAAAATAACATCTTTAAACTTAATGCGATCTAAAATCTGCATGAAAACAAATGTACCTATTAGTGCAAACACAAAGCTAAAAATTACTTGCTGTGTATAGGTTACATTGGTGAAAAATAACATCGAAATGAGTATCCCTAACTTAGCAGCGTCTAAAGTACCTGCTGTAGTTGGAGAAACAAATTTGTTCCGACTTAAGCTTTGCATTATTAAACCCGCAATACTCATCCCAGCGCCTGCTAAAATAATGGCTAGTAAGCGCGGTACACGACTAATTAAAAAGATTTGAGTCTCTTGTGATCCCCAATCAAGTAAATCAGTCGGCTTTATATCAATCGCACCAATAAATAGCGAAATAATCGATAGGATGATTGCTGCGACAATTAACATCCACAGTCTCATTTTTATCCCCATATTCTATTTAATCTTTGAGTCTAATGAAAACCATTCTCAACTCGAGTACTTTCTTAATTATAATCACAAATTTCACAAAAATCAATACGCACTTGAGAATGATAATCAAATGGATATGACTATTTTCACACAATTTTTACTTACCCTTATAATAAAGACATTAAGCTTGAAATCCTATTTATATAATTTCCTTATCAATTATGCAAAAAAAAGACGACTCCAAGATTAGGAAGTCATCTTTACATTATTATTTCTTCAAATTATTAGAATGTTAATTCAGTAGCAGTATCGATTACTTCTTGAGGTACTTCAATTGAACCGATTCCATTTATGTTAGAGAAAACCATTGATGTATCCATAATTACAGACTCTTCTGCTGTTGGATCCGCCAAATCCATAACCATTGTAATCTCTTCTGTGTCAAATGTGTCTTTATTGATTACTAGAACATAGCTTAAATCATTAATTTGAATAGCTGCAATTTCTTCTTCAGATCCAACAACACCAGTGCTTGCAATTTGTTCGTAGATGAAGTCAGTAAATTTTTCACCTGATGCATCCAACGTTAAAATGAATTGATTGTCATTTTGTTCAAAAGTAAAGTCCTCTACAAAAGATTGTAACATCTCTAATTGTTGAGAAGCATCAGCTTGATTGGCTGCTTGCCCCAACATATCCTCATAATTGTCAATCGGCATTAGCATCCAAGCTTTTGACATTTCATCATACATATAGAATCCATCTTCAACCATATACATTTCATAACCTAACTTTACATCTTCACCAGTAGTTGGATCTACAGTTGTTGAGGCTCCCTTTGCATACATCGTCATTGGATCAATAGTCATGTCCATTACCATGTCGCTATTAACAGCAGTTTCCACACCACCACTTGTGATAGTTTGGTCCATTTTCACTTCAGCTGTTAAACTTGAGATTTCGTTTTGTCTTTCTATCGCTTTTTCAAAAACCTCTTCCAATGTTAGATCGGAAACACTAGACTCCTCTTCCGTGGACTCTGGAGTTCCTTCATTTGTATTTTCACTTTCATTTTCTTCAGGTGTATTTTCAACAGGTGTTGCAGTACTGTTACATGCTGTTAATAATAAAGCAAATAAGCACGCAAGTAATAATGTCGACCACTTTTTCATCATTTTCAATCCTTTCAACCCATCTTTATATCAATGGTTCTAATAATTAGGAAATAAAATTCGGGTATGGCTTTTTCCCATACCGCCATTATATTGTAAAATATAAACTTTATGACATAGGCTGAAAGTATTGAAATAATTTCTACTTTATTATTGCATATTGCTCAAATTTTTTATAATCTGCTTCCTTCAATTCTAATGAAATCAATGTGCCATTTTCTTCATATTCAGTAGTGATGATTGAGGCATTTTGATTCAGATAGGAAACAATATCTCCACGGTCAAATGGGATTAGCATTTTGCATTTTATATAATCGTCAAAAATTCTTAATCGTATCATTTCGATTAACTCGTCTAATCCAACATCTTCTTTTGCAGATAACCAAATGTTATTACCACTTATTAATGGATATGTCACATCAGCTTTATCAGACTTGTTATACACATAAATTGTAGGAACATCTACTACACCAATTTCCTTAAGTGTTTGATTCGTAATGTCCATCATGAACTGATATTGTTCGTTGGATACATCTACAACATGTAACAATAGGTCGGCATCTTTTGCTTCTTCTAGCGTTGATCTAAAAGCTCTAACAAGATGGTGTGGTAATTTACTAACAAAACCAACCGTATCCGTTAGTAAAAATGACTTATTATCATTTAGTTCAATATTACGAACTGATGTTTCTAATGTAGCAAATAACATATCCTTTTCAAAAACATGTTTACTTTCTTGTTGCCCCATTTTAAATAATAACTGGTTCATGATTGTCGACTTTCCAGCATTTGTATAACCAACTAACGATACTACTGGGACTTGATTTTTACGCCGTTTCTTCCGTTGTGTTTCTCGCTGATCTTTAATATTTTCTAATTCATTTTTCAATTTACTAATTTGGTCCTCAATTTTTCTGCGGTCTAATTCAAGTTTCGTTTCCCCAGCACCACGGTTTCTAAAGCCTCCTCCAGTGCCACCACCTTGACGAGATAGTGAAGCATGTAATCCAACTAATCTAGGAAGCATGTATTGTAGTTGAGCAAGTTGAACTTGTAGTTTCGCTTCACTTGTTTTAGCACGTCTTTCAAAGATATCAAGAATTAACATCGTTCGATCTATCACTTTACAATCAAGATCATGTTCTAAGTTACGAATTTGAGAAGGCGACAGCTCGTCATTAAAAATAACAAGATTTGCTCCCGTCTCATCATATAAACTTTTTATCTCTTCAATTTTTCCTGTACCTACATAATGCGATGGTGTAACCCTTTCTAAATTCTGCGTAATAGTTCCAACAACTTCAACATCAAGGGCTTCTGCCAAATCCGCTAACTCTTCCATTGAGTATTGGAAATTACTTTCGTTTTGTAAATTTACACCCACTAATATTCCTTTTTCAATTAATACTTCAATTTCTTTCATATTGCTCACAGATTTTCCTCCAACATTAAGGGTTAATAGTATTCCACTTCTTTATTATATCCTTTTACAGAAAAATAAAGACCCGTAACAATTTAGGTTACGGGTCTTTTAAGAGTTTTAGTAGTTATTTTTCTTCTCTTTCAGATTTTAAAAGAGCTAATGTTTCATCAAATTCTTTATCAATCTCAGCATTTGGTTTATAAGTAATTAAACTTACAACAACAGCAAAAATTAGACCAAGAACGAAGCCTGGTACGATTTCGTATAAACCGAAGAAGTTATCTTTAATTGCTGGCACTGTACCCCATACGTAAGCAACAACTGCTCCGACGATCATACCAGCTAAAGCACCAATATTCGTAAGCTTTCTCCAATATAACGCTAAAAGTATTACTGGACCAAATGCAGCACCAAATCCAGCCCATGCAAATCCAACTAAATCTAAAATTGAATTTTCAGGATCTAAAGCAAGGAAAAAGGCAACGATTGCTACGATTAATACCGCTAAACGTCCACCAGCTACATAGTGTTTATCTGAAGCTGTTTTGTTAAATAGAGCTTTATAAATATCTTCAACTAAAGCTGAAGATGTAACGATTAATTGAGAAGCAATTGTACTCATGATTGCAGCTAAAATAGCAGCAAGCATAATACCTGCAATGAATGGGTGGAATAAAATTTGTCCCATTGAAATAAAGATTGTTTCTGCATCAAAGTCAGAATTTAACATATTATTTTGTTGGAAATAAGCTAAACCAACTAACGCTGTTCCTATAGCACCAAATAAGCTTAGGATCATCCAGCCTATACCAATACGACGAGCTTGTTTTGTTTCTTTAACAGATTTGATCGCCATAAATCGAACAATAATATGTGGTTGTCCAAAATAACCTAGTCCCCATGCTACTGCTGAAATTACACCAGCAACTGTTGCTGTAGACGCAAACAGATTTAAATGTTCCGGATTAACAGCTTGAATAGAAGCGACTGTTTCACCAAATCCACCTGTTACAAAGATCCCTACAATTGGCACTAAAATTAATGCTAAGAACATGATTAACCCTTGTAAGAAGTCTGTGTAACTTACAGCTAAGAATCCACCAAATAACGTATAACCAACAGTGACGATAGAAACTACTAACATACCTGTAAAATAATCCATTCCAAATGCACTTTGGAAGAACTTACCGCCAGATACCATCCCAGATGATACATAGAATGTGAAAAATACTAAAATGATAATTCCCGAAACAATACGAATTAGTTTTGTATTATCACGAAGACGATTGTCTAAGAAACTTGGAATGGTAATAGAATCACTTGAAACTTGCGTATACACACGTAAACGTGGCGCAACTAAAATATAATTTAACCAAGCCCCTATTGTTAAACCAATTGCTATCCATGCCTCTACCATGCCAGATAGATAAATTGCACCTGGTAACCCCATTAGTAACCAGCCAGACATATCTGCTGCTCCAGCACTTAATGCCGTTACAGCTGGCCCAAGTCCACGTCCACCTAACATATAATCATTTAAGCTAGACGTTCTTTTATAAGCATACCAACCGATTAAAATCATCGCTGCCATATAAACAACGATTGCTATCGCTTGCCATGTTAAATCGCTCATATTATTTCCCCCTCTATTACAAAAGTAATGATTTTAGCGTCCTAGTATAGAAGTATATTTCATTTTTCAGAACACTTATCCTTTTAATTAATTTAACACATTTTGAACAATTTGTGACTAAAATTATTAAAAAATTCAATAATAAATAGTTTTCTTTAAATAATTTATTCGTTATTATAATTTTCTAAAGATTCTAATAATGTATATTTTCTTTTTTGTGATAAACTATTCTTAACCACTCTTTTTGGAGGATGCTAATCAAATGGAATTTGCACAAATGAAACAAGAGATTATTACACGAGTTTTCCAACAGGAACTTGTAAACGCTACAATTAGCCAACCAAGGCAAAAGTCTAATGAAATTAAAAGAATTAAATTAAAACCACTATTACTAAAAGATGTCTATCATATTCAATTCGAATATCAGTATGAGCGTATTCTAAAACATGAAAATATTATATTAGAAAACTTTACTGAACATTTTGAAAAAATTTTAGATGGGTTTAGACAACTACATCTTCAATTTACAAATGAGACAATTCAAATACAGTTAACAAAGAAAAATAAAGTCTTTTGGAAAAGTGAAGAAAGTCCCGATAAGGCGGTTAATTTATCCCACAATCGAAAAAAGAAATATTTACTTGATGAAGCTACACCATACCCTTTTTTAATACGTCTAGGTGTACAAACAATTGATGGAAAAGTTAAAAAGCAAAAGTTTGATAAATTCAAACAAATAAATCGTTTTTTAGAGTTTATTCACGACTGTTTAGACTATCTTCCAAAAGATAAACAAATAAGAATTTTGGACTTCGGTTCAGGAAAGTCCTATTTAACCTTCGCTCTGTATTATTATTTAAAAGTTGAAAAGGGATTAAATATAAAAGTTACAGGTCTTGATTTAAAAAAGGAAGTTATCGAAGAATGCAGACAGATTGCCGAGGATTTAAATTATGAGGATCTTGAATTTTTAGTTGGAGACATAAACGAATATAACGAAGAAACATCTGTTGATATGGTTGTTACCTTACATGCCTGCGATGTTGCAACGGATATGGCTCTTGCAAGGGCTGTTAGATGGGGTGCAAAAGTTATTCTTAGTGTGCCTTGCTGCCAGCATGAGCTTAATCGTCAGTTAGATGCACCTGCTTTAGATATCATGACACAGCATGGATTAATAAGAGAACGGTTTGCTTCGCTTGCAACAGATTCTATAAGAGCTGAAATTTTGTCTTTAGTTGGCTATGAAACACAAATTTTAGAATTTATTGATATTGAGCATACCCCTAAAAACATTTTAATCCGTGCCTTTTATACTGGTAAGAAACCAACGCGTGAACAACAAAATCGTTATCATAGTTTTGTTCAGTTTTTATCGGCGAAACCATTTTTGGAAAATGAACTACAGGAATATCTAAAATAGATACGAATATAATGAATAATAATATTTCAGGCAAGTATATTTTGGTGTAAATCACTCAATCTATACTTGCCTTTATTTATAAAATTATTGTCTTTAAATGTTACATTTATGTAAATTTTGTAGATTTCAATAGTTCAATTGTATAGATTTTGTAATTATTTTGTTATTATTATATAGGTTTTCAAGTAGTAATATCTTACGTATATCAGGAGGCATTTCATGTTTAGTTCTAGAAAACAAGATCCATTTTTTTTATCATTGCAGAAAATTGCTGAAAATATGAGAGAAGCAATTCATTATGCCAATAATGCAAAATTTGAATCCATATCAGATTTGAAAGAAGTTTCAATCAAAATGAAGCAATATGAAACTTATGGTGATAATCTAATCCATGAGTTAATTGTCATGTTAAACAAGTCTTTCATGACACCTATTGAAAGGGAAGATATTTTAGCCCTTGCCAATAGACTAGATGATGTATTAGATGGTGCAGAGCACTGTATAGCACACTTTGAAATGTTCTCATTTACCGAGCTTGACGAATCCATGCGTACTTTTCTTGAGTATATAACGAAAAGTGCTGACGAAATCGTTGCTGCTATTGAATTACTAAATAAGAAAAATTTAATCAATATGAGAAAACATATCATTCTTATTAAGGATTACGAAAGAGAATGTGATGAAGTATCAAGATCTTCTATTAAACAATTATTCCTTAAAGAGAAAGATCCTATTCGCTTAATAAAGTTTAGAGACATTTATAATCAATTAGAGGACATTGCTGATTACTGTCAAAATGTAGCTAATACTCTCGAAACGATTATTATGCGAAACGCTTAGGGAGAATTTTTATGGATACAATATTAATCATCACTATTTTAGTCGTAATATTTGCACTTGCTTTCGACTTTATTAACGGGTTTCATGACACTGCCAATGCCATCGCAACTTCTGTTTCAACACGTGCTCTCCCACCAAGAGTTGCAGTCTTGTTAGCGGCTGTTATGAACTTTTTGGGAGCGATTACCTTTGTCGGTGTTGCAAAAGCAATCGCAAAAGACATCGTAGATCCATTTTCATTAAACAGTGCTGCTGATGATACTACAGGGACAATTGTTATTTTGGCAGCTTTATTATCGGCGATCACTTGGAATTTACTGACATGGTATTTCGGTATACCTTCTAGTTCTTCTCATACATTAATCGGTTCAATAGCTGGTGCTGCTGTTGCGGCAGCCGGCTTTGATAGATTGAATTATGAAGGCTTTACTAGTATCATCATTGGCTTAATCGCTTCACCCTTCCTTGCTCTGGCAGTTGGGTTTATCTTTATGAGTATATTTAAATTACTGTTTAAAAACTTAAATCTTTATCGAACGAATAAAGGGTTTAGAACATTACAAATCTTTACCGCTGCACTCCAATCCTTTACCCACGGTACAAACGATGCACAAAAGGCAATGGGAATAATTACAATGGCATTAATTGCATCTGGATTGCAAACCGATGATAGTGTACAGGATTGGGTTCGTATTTCATGTGCAATTGCAATGGGACTGGGAACGTCCATTGGTGGCTATAAAATTATTAAAACTGTCGGTACAAAAATTATGAAGATTAGACCAGTAAACGGAGCCGCAGCAGATTTAGCCTCAGCGAGCATAATTTTCGGAGCAACCCTGATTCATTTACCCGTTTCAACAACTCACGTTATTTCCTCAGCTATTATGGGTGTAGGATCGGCTCAAAGAGTTAAAGGCGTTAAATGGGGAGTTGCGAGAAAAATTGTTTTAACTTGGTTAATAACTATGCCAATTTCTGCAGTTATGGCGGCGATTATTTATGAAATTTTAAATATTTTCTTCTAATTGCTATTTAAATTCAAACGCCTTTTATTTATAAAATTAAAAAAATCTGACACAGTTTCTATCAGATAAATAGGAATGAGTTCATAAATGCGAACTCATTCCTTTTTAATTTTTGTATTTAATGTGCTTTTAACAGTAAAAAAAGTCCAGTAACTGAATTAAAACCATTTATACTTATTCCGATAAATAACTGGTATACCTATTTAAGTTACGAATAGGTTTTCATACATTAAATTTTTCATCCAGGGCAGTTACTTAAGGAGGATAACATGAAATTTTTGAAAAACTTAAAAGTGGTACAAAAGCTTATTTTATTAATTACAATTTTCGCCGTTTCTATTATAGCAATAGGATTAGTAACCTTTAGTAGCCTTTCAAGTACGGTAAAAAGTACTGAAACAATTTACAATGACAAATTATTACCAAGTCAATTATTTAATTCGATTAATGTAAATAGTCGCGGCATTACAGCTGGTTTGATGGAATTAATGGTTACGAAAGATATTGGGAGAAATGACTTTTTAAGTGAGGATTTAGATGAAGATATGGAAGAAATCCAAGATTTGTTGGATCAATTAAATTCCATGTCATTTCAGAACGAAATAGAAAAGAAATTAGAAGAGCTAAGTACAATAAATGCAGAATTAAATGAATACAGAAATCAAGTAAGAAATTTAGCTATTCTAAATAAAAATGAAGAAGCCTATACAGTCTTTCTTAACCAGCTGGAACCAAAACGGTTACAATTCGTTGAGATATTGGACAGCATTGAAGAGTTAAATGCTAGTGAAGCACAGAAATCCTATGATGAAGCAGTTAACACTGCCCATCAGGCAAATACGGCTGTATTTAGCACTGTTATTCTTTCCTTAATAATTTCAATCATTTTGGGACTTTTCATTTCAAGACTGATTACTGCTCCGATTAAAAATATTCAAAAACTATTAGGTCAAGTTGAGAATGGGAATCTTGCTGTTAAAGGGGAGTATCAATCTAAAGATGAAATTGGTATGTTGAATGCATCTTTCAACAAAATGATTGACAGTGTAAGAACAGTGATTGGTACAGTGGGTAATACTTCCGAACAGGTTGCGGCTGCATCCGAGGAATTAAGTGCAAGTGCTGAACAAAGTACACAAGCTAGTGAGCACATATCTGCAACAACTCAAGAACTTGTTGTTGGAGCTGAAAAACAGGTCGAGATTATTAAGGGTAGTACTCATCTTATAGAAGAGCTAAATTTAGGTACAGAACAAATTGTTATCAATTCAGAAATCGTATCAAATACCGTAAATGAAGCATCACGACTTTCTTCAGAAGGAAGAAAAGTTATTAATGATGTAAACAACCAGATGGAATTCATTGATCGTACAGTAACATCTTTAGTAGATGCATTTACGGAATTATCAAACCGTTCAAAAGAAATTGGCCAAATCATTGAAGTAATTACAAGTATTGCAGCACAAACAAATCTACTTGCACTTAATGCTGCTATAGAAGCGGCAAGAGCTGGAGAACATGGAAAAGGATTTGCCGTTGTTGCAGATGAGGTTCGTAAGCTCGCTGAAGAATCTGCACATTCAGCTCAGCAAATCAATCATTTAATTGCAGCAATCCAACAAAATACTGATCAAACGATGATGACTGTTAACGAGGCAACTGGAGAAGTTAAACAGGGCATTTCGGTGGTTCAAATTGCTGGAAATACATTTGGTGAAATTGAATCGGTTATTACTGAAGCCGTTCCTCAAATTGAAAAAATAAAAGTAAATGTTCAGAAATTATTATCAGGAATGAGTCATGTTAATAGTTCGATTGCTGAAGTAAATGAAGTAGCAACAGAAACAGCAGCGGGTACTCAAACTGTTACAGCAGCTACAGAAGAACAACTCGCATCGATGGAAGAAATATCGTCTTCCTCACAATCTCTTGCAGATTTAGCTGAGAACCTTCAAGCACTTATTAAACAGTTTAAAATTTAATAATAATAAATCTTATTATCTAGCATGCGCTGTTTGCCCCTTCTATTTTAAAATTTGGAGTGCCATAAAAAACTAGAGTCTGTTTTATCTTTTAAAACAGACTCTTTTAATTAACCTTTTTAAACTCTTATTGTTTAAATGATTCTCTTAACACGTCTCTTACTTGTCGTATTCGATTTTTCAAGTATTCGGGGTAGTTAGTTCTATAATCAAAAGCTGCGCCTCCAATCGCTTAAAGTGTCTAACAATTGGGGCGCAGATTCATTATAAATTCATCGTTGTTATTTTTTCATCTATAAATTGCTCTCTGGAAGATTCCTCTTCGTTAACATTCTTGGGTTCATAGATTGAAAAAAAATACTGAAACGCTATTAATATTGCGAAACAAACTAATAATACAATTCCTACTACAGTAATAGCCGCTTTTTTACCGCTCATACTAAATCCCCTCTACTATTTCTTTCTAAACCCTTCTTCATGTAAATATGTGATGGCAGCTTCCTTCGTTCCAAAGCTTTCTTCCAAATTTTCATGATAATAAATATTCCAATTTCTTTTTTCATGGGCTAATGTAAGGATCGTCCCATTTTTTGAGATCCACTCTTCGACAATTGGCTTATCATGGTCGGAGGATAAATAAAAAATCGCGTCTTGAATAATTTCACGAAGTCTCGTTTCATCATAATCACGAATATTTACTAGACCCTTTTCATTTGACTCGTTTTCATATTTTTCTAAATCACCTACAAAGACGAAGCCATTTCCGTTTGGATGCAATTTCTCTACGACTATTGTTTTCTCATAAAGACTTTTATCGAAGTGGTAATTCAGACGATTTAATGAAATTTCTTTTTTTGAAAGCTCAGAAAATGACTCAATCACATTCTTCTTTTCTTCAAATGATAACATATTTAGAACTCCTTTTTATTTAACTTTCAATATAATCACTCAAACAGTATACCTTAATAGAAAGAAAAACAGCACACCTTTAACGGTATACTGTATTCTTCCAGACTAAATAGATTTTGTTGCCGCCTCTTTGATCTGTTTACGTTCCTCGTAAATGTTTTTAACAATCGCTTTAATAACAGCATAAGTAGGAATCGCGATAATAATTGCAATAAATCCACCAATATTTCCTGCTGCTAGAACAATAGAAATAACTGTTAATGGATGAATATTCAGTTTCTCACCCATGATATTCGGAGTAATTAAGTTGCTTTCTACTTGTTGCGCTACAAGGGTAATCACACAAACCCACACAACTAAAATCGGATCCTGGATAAGGGCTACTACAATAGCAGGCGCTAAAGATATCCACGGACCAATAAACGGAATCATGTTCATAAAAAATGCGAATATAGCAAGTAATAATGAATACTGTAGCCCGATAAATAGATAACCAATATAAATGGACACTGCTAGAATTGCACTAATTAGAACTTGTCCCTGAACATAGTTTCTTAAGACTGTATCGATGTCTGCTAACGTTTCTTTAATCCACGTACGTCGTTCACCAGTAAAGAGATTATAAATTTGTGGTGCAAACTTTTCGTGATCCTTTAACATAAATATAAAGAAAAACGGAATTAAAATAAGAGTAAATGTAGCTGAAACTGCTCCACTAATAAATGAGACAATCATTTGACTTCCTGCAACGGCAATATCTTGTATCGAGCTGGAAATCGTATCAATAATCTCTGCAGCTTGTGGAGGTAAATTCTCTTTATTATTTATGACAAAATCTGTTGCCTCCATAATCTTGTCACCAATATAAGGTGCATTCTTCGCTAAATTATTAATTTGGTTTGATACTGGATTCATGATTAATAGGGCTAACCCTGTTAACAATCCTAGTAATACTAATACAATTGTAATAATACTTCCCCATCTGGGCATTCCCTTTTTTTCAAGAAGTCTTTGTAATGGCTCGGTGATGTAGTAAAGTACGCCCCCTATAAGTAACGGTATAAAAATTGTTTGTAAAATGATAAATAACGGGTTAAAAATCCAATGGATTTCAAGTGTATATTTTATTACTAATAATGAAATTAATAGTCCTATGCCTACTTGAAACCATACTTTCTTTGTCATATTCGTTTCACTCCTCTCTCTATTCTATTGTATTTTTTACCAAAATAATGTTATTAAAACTATATACGACTATATATTAACAAAAGTACCAACTATTAATAACAAAAACCTCTCGAAAATTTTTCTCGAGAGGCAAAATTTTATTTTACGGTAAATTGATTTATCGTTTCTTGAAGAGCAGTTATTTCGAGAGAAAGATCATTTGATGCTTCTGTTACAAGCTGTATCGCTTTTTGCTGTTCGTCAACTGATGCTGTTACCTGTTCAGCTGTCGCTGCATTATTTTCGCTTATTTGTGTAATACTTTCAATTGATTTAATCACTATATTTTTCGATTCATTTAATAGATGTACACTTTCTGATACAGCCTCAATAGTTTTGATAATATTTTCAACTGCTGCATCAATTTCTTTAAACGAGCTCTCTGTTTCAGCAACAGATCTGTTTTGATCCTGTACAATTACATTCGTCTTTGACATTTCTTCTGTAACGATTGTCGTTTCATTCACAATTCCTCTAAGTGTATTTCTTACTAATTCTGTCGCTTCGCCCGTTTGATCCGCTAGTTTCCTTACTTCTTGAGCTACTACAGCAAATCCTTTTCCATGTTCCCCCGCTCTCGCCGCTTCAATGGATGCATTTAAGGCTAACAAATTAGTTTGATCTGAAATATCATTGATTGTTCCTACTATTCCTTCTATCTCTTTAACTTTTATAATTAAACTTTCAAAAACAGATTGAACGGTTGTTATTACCCGATACGACTCATTAGAATGTTCTTTTAATACTGCTAAATTTCGCATTCCTAGCTCATTCGACTTGCGCATAAGATTAGATGATTCTAACACTGATAAATTCTTAATACTTAGTACCTCAATCTCTTTTGCTAATTCATTTGTTGTCTTATTTGTCTCTTCAGCATCAGATGCTTGTTGTGTTGCTCCTTTCGCAACTTCAGTAACGGCACTTACAATATTCTCGCCATAAGCAGTCGTTTCCTCTGCAACCGCTGTCAAATTACTAGATGTGCTTTGAATTTCTGTTATTGTAGCCTCAACTCCTGAAATTACAGTTTTTAATTGGCCTACCATATGACTAAAACCATTGTTAAGTGTCCCTACCTCATCTTTTCGTTTCATTTCATTAATTTCAACTGTTAAATTGCCTTTCGCAACTTCAGAGATACGTTCAGATAGCTTTTTTAATGGTCTTGCCAAATGTCGAGAGAATAAGAATGTTAATAAAATACCAAACACAATCGCGACAACTATCGTGATAATAATCACCTGTAACAACCCGTGTGCAGGAGCGTTGAAGTCTTGGTTATAGGTTCCCGAAGCGATTATCCAGTCCCAATTGGGGTCTAATTTCGAATAAATGAGCTTTGGAGCCACCACATCTTGACCAGGCAATTCAAATTCATAGTATGTAAAGCCACCACCATTAAGCGCCTGGTTCTTCACCTCGCGAATAAAATATTGACCAGAACTGTCTTGATCATTCCATAAATTATCGCCTTCTCTTGTAGGGTGCCCGAGCAGTGTCCCATCATGGCCTAGAATATAGATGTAACCGTTTTCACCAAGGTCTCCAGGATAGCTAATTTCACGAGTTCCATCTGCGTTCATTTTACCAATGAGTGTCTGTTTAACCTGTTCCTTGGCTTCTTCAAGTGTAATCATTCCACTTTCAACTTGCTTATTCACATTTTCTATTAGCTGTAATGAAGATTCCACGCTGTTTTTTATAATAGATTCACCTAGCTCGTCCATACTGTTTTTTGCTTGAAAGTAGCTTACAGTACCAATAATTATACTTGGAACAAGTAGCAATGTTAGTGAGAATAATAGGAGTTTTCCTCTTATAGTACGAACATATTTCAATATACTCACCTCTATAAAATAGAATTTTTGATTAATGTAATTATTACAATAAAACAACTTTTACACAATCATATTTTTACAAATTCTACTATAAAATTCTAATATATTACAATATTTTCTTATTTAAACAAAAAAGCGTAGGGATTTCTCCACCACGCCTTTTACACTAATTTATTATTAACAACCAAATATATAAACTAAACAATGTGACAATTAAAGTGGGTATTGTTAAAATGATCCCTACTTTAAAATAAGTTCCCCAAGAGATTTTTATTCCTTTATGCATTAATACATGTAACCAAAGCAGGGTAGCTAAAGAGCCTATGGGTGTAATTTTCGGTCCTAAATCGGAGCCTATAACATTTGCGTATATAAGGGCATCCTTTACTACACCTGTTGCAGTCGTTTCCGCTATTGCTATTGCATTAATCATAACTGTTGGCAAATTATTCATAACAGATGACAAAAACGCTGCAGCAAATCCCGTAATAAATGTACTTACTAGTAATCCTCTATCAACACCCCATTGCAAGACATTTGCAAGTAGAGATGTTAATCCTACATTTTGAAGACCATATACGACCACATACATTCCAATTGAGAAAAAAACAATACTCCATGGAGCACCTTTTAAAACCCGTCTCGTATTTACTGCTTGACTATAATTTGAAAGTAATAGGAAGATAAATGCGATACCACATAATATAAAGGAAACTGGTATGCTGAAAAACTCACTTGTAAAGAAACCAACTAGTAATAGTAATAAAACAATCCATGAAATTTTAAAGAGTTTCTCATCTTTTATTGCTTTAGCAGGCTCCTTTATATGTTCTACTCCATAGTTGCGCGGTATTGATTTTCTAAAATAAATATAGAGTACAATGATACTTGCTAACAAGGAAAACAAATTAGGTACAATCATGACAATGGCATATTCCATAAAGGTAATCCCAAAGAAATCAGCAGACACAATATTTACCAGATTGCTAATAACAAGAGGTAATGAAGTAGTATCTGCTATAAACCCACTCGCCATTATAAAAGGTAGTATCATTTTTTCTGAAAAGTTAAGATTGCGCACCATTGATAAAACAATCGGCGTTAAAATAAGAGCCGCGCCATCATTTGCAAAAAAGGCCGAGACAATTGCACCTAATATCGAAATATATATAAACATTCGGATTCCGTTACCTTTAGCAATCCTCGCCATATGCAATGCAGCCCATTCAAAAAATCCAATTTCATCTAAGATAAGGGAAATAATAATGATTCCTATAAAAGATAGTGTGGCATTCCACACGATCTCAGTAACTTCTAGTACGTCTGAAAATGTTACAATACCTAAAATTAATGCAATCGTTGCACCTATACACGCAGACCACCCTATTGAAAGGTTGCGTGGTTGAGCAATAACAAAAAATAATGTAACAAGAAATATAAGTAATGCAAGTACCGTTTCCACGACTTACCTCCATTTAAAAATCCAGTAGCCTGAGCCACTGGATTTATCTAGCTATGGTTAAATTTATTATCTCTATGAATTAATCTTCTAAATCCGCATTATGGTAGACACGTTGTACATCATCTAAGTCTTCTAATGCATCGATCATTTTTTCGAATTTCACTTTATCTTCGCCAGTTAATTTTACTTCTGTTTGTGGAAGCATTGTAAGTTCCGCAACTGTAAATTCTGTAATACCCGCTGCTTTAAATGCTTCTTGAGCAGCGTGGAATTGATCTGGTTCAGCATACACGATTGTAACTTCATCTTCTTCAAATACATCACGTGCATCAACATCAGCTTCTAATAGTATTTCTATTACTTCATCAGCAGATTTACCTTCAACCCCAAATACAGCAGTAGAATCAAACATATAAGTAACAGATCCACTTACACCCATGTTACCGCCGTTTTTACCAAATGCCGCGCGAACATCAGAAGCCGTACGATTTACGTTATTTGTCAATGCATCAACAATCACCATTGATCCACCAACACCAAATCCTTCATAGCGCAATTCGTTATAATCTTCGCCACCGGCACCTTTTGCTTTATCGATTGCTTTATCGATAATATGTTTTGGTACGTTATAAGTTTTAGCACGTTCTAAAACAAATTTTAATGCAGCGTTCGATTCAGGATCTGGTTCACCTTTTTTAGCAGCTACATATATTTCAACACCAAATTTTGCATAGATTCGACTGGTATTTTTATCTTTTTCAGCCTTTTTGTCTTTAATGTTATTCCATTTACGACCCATTGGATTCACTCTCTTTCAGTTTTCTAGATATAAAGCAAGGTAACTTGTACCTAATCATTAAGTATTTGAGACTGTAATATTATACACCAATTTTAGTAAGAAGAAAAAGTTAATAATTTACTTGGATTTAAATATCCCTTTAATTTATTTCCTTCATTATTTTATTTAATAAAACTTCACAGCCTTCTTTAACTAAATCGTACGTTTCTTGAAAATCACCTGTGTAGTATGGATCTGGTACATCTTTTTTGTGTGGAGTTAAATCTAAGAATCGAAAAATTTTAGGATGATCGGGTTGCCCTAGCATTTCACGAATATTACGGACATTACTCGAATCCATTCCAATTATGTAGTCAAACTGTTCAAAATCGCATTCCTGCAGCTGACGTGCTTTCATTCCCGTAGTTGATATTTGATACTCCTTTAATTTAGACAAAGTCCCTTTATGTGGTGCTTCCCCAACGTGCCATCCACTTGTTGCAGCAGAGTCCACAGTAACGTTATCACTCAATCCATTTTTTTCAACTAAATCACGCATAACGGCCTCCGCCATTGGTGAACGACATATATTACCTAAACATACAAACAAAACTCTGATCATTTTCTATTCACCTCTATAACGATATTCTAAAGAAAACACTCTCCGAATTGTTGGAGAGTGTTTAAACTAAATACTATTTCTTTTTCAATTCTTCTAAAACCCCGATAAGACGATTCAACTCATTTTCTAAATGCTGTGTTGCTGCCTCTCTACCCTCTTTTCCTGCCTCAACAGTAAAAGGTTCGCCATAAATTAAATATCCTTTTTTTCTTTTTAATACTTCTTTTACATTACGTGGACCTATATACGCAGCAGGCACAATTTTTCCCTTTGACAGTTGAGCGATAGTGATAGCACCTTGCTTTAGTTCGGCGTTTTCCGTCGATCTTGTTCCACTTGGGAAAATACCTACTATCTTACCTTCTTTAATTAATTGTCGCGGAATTTTAATAACACTCGGCCCTGGATTTTCACGATCAACAGGAAATGCATTTAAATTTTTTACTAACGGCCCTAATATTTTCATATCGAATAATTGTTTTTTTGCCATAAAGTGAACTGGACGAGGATATATCGATACACCTAAGTTTAAAATATCTACATAACCATTATGGGTACATGCCACGATGTAGCCTTCATCTTTTGGCAAATTTTCTTTTCCATACACTTTTGCTTTTGCTCCATTTATTGTTAAAAAAGCGTTTACAAGATTTGCACCTAAATTATATAACACGGAATGTCTCCTACCTTATTCTATTTGTCTTACCATTATTGTAATCCATAATATATAGATGATTCAATTTTGTTTTTAGAATTCACCAATTAATATATCTAAATCGATGGTAATTTCATTTATTGCTACGTCTTCATTATTTTCTATATGCCAACCTAATGGAGTCATTTCCAGCAGTTTCGGTAGTAAGTGATGTTCTAACGGCTGATTATATGTGATTCGTTCGATATGAACATTTGAAAATTGATCTTTAAATAATGAAACCGTTTGTTCATTCGAATATTGCTCTTTTTCAGATTTGGCAAATGCCAGCTCTCTTAACTGCTGCAAGTAACTTGCTTGTGGTACCACTTTGATAACCTTCCCATTTGGCTTTAATATTCTTTTAAATTCATTGTAATTAGCTGGAGATAGGAAATTTAAAATATAATCAATTGATTGTGCCTGAAATGGGCTATTGGCAAGATCACCAACACACCAAATTTGACGCTCATAATGTTTCGCAGCGGTAAAGATTCCTTCTTTTGATATATCAATACCAAGGGATACAACCTGTGGATGTAGCTTTTCACAAATTTTTGCCAAGTGTGTTCCTTCACCACAGCCGGTGTCTAGTATTGATTGTACATTAGAATCGACTAGATTTGCGATTTTTTCATGTACAGGATTGTATAGTCCACTTTGAATAATTTCATAACGAGATTGAAATAACTCTTTGCTATACATTGAATGAACCGCTTTAGTCATAAAGTTTACATACCCTTGTTTCGCTATATCGAAGGAATGGTTTTGTTCACAAGTAATGTTTCCATTTTCTTGAACCACCATATTCGTTTTACATATTGGACATTGAAATAGGGTTTCATTTTCCTTCATATAAGAAATGCTGAATTCTCTTTTAGAAAGTTTCGCCATGTTGGTTTCTCCTTCTTGTTTCATTTGTTGTATCATAACATGCCTACCCTATTGTATACATATACTCCCATACACAATAAAAGAGTCATAAAAAATGACTCTAATAAATAAGCTATTTTTGTTTTACTAGTTTACTAAGGCTTTGAGCAATTGTTTCAATTTCAGTTTTAGTGATTGTGCTATCTTTATGGTCCCAATATTTTTTAAGTTCACTTAGTTTTAAAACATCCACATTTTTAGTATATAATTCAATCATTTTAAAAGAACTATTCGCTGAGAAAACAGCTAAGGAATATATCCAATCCTTTTGAACTTGTGGGAAAATTTGAGAAAAAACTGCGATGATATTTTGATGGTCAATTAAAGGATTCTTTACTTCTTCCTTTTTGTCGCCGTAAGTAGCGATTGTCCACTTATTATCCATCTCTCTTCCATACACCCATCCATCTTCTTTTGAAATATTTATTAAATATAAGCCTGATTCATGTAAAAAAACAATATCAATTATTTTTTCTTTATTCGTGCTAACTGGGATATGTAGATTTGTTAAAATTTTAAAATCTCCTGATGTCTTCCTTAACGTGCTTACAACTTTATATGTATGTCTAGCCGTTTTATCTTTCCACAAATCAAAATACGAGTAACCCGTCATATTACTAAATTGAATATCTTCAAATTTATATATGGAATATGCTATAAAAATTCCGACAATGAGTATTAATAAAAGTAGCCAGACTATCAATCAAGTCCCCCCTAGAACTATATTTTAACTCTTATTTTACCAAACAAGGATAATGTTTTCTATGTATGAAAGAATATCACTATATATGAAGTGGAAAATAATATTTCTTTTTTACCCCTACTGTAAAAGCTTGATCTATTCATTGCTACCATCATTAGAACTTTGATGAAAATTTTTTAATAAAATTAATAAATTATTAATTATTGTAAATAATAACGTTGATGTCTCAATACACCTAATATACGGAGGTTTTATGAATGGACATTATTAATGAATATTCAATACCTGCATATTTAGAAACAAATGAATTAACTTATGAACTAGAAACAGTAGTTGGGTTCCATCATATTATGTTTCCTGTTCACGCAAATGACTACGAAATGAAACCTCAAGTCGAAATTAAGTTTGATGTTAAAATAGAAGAAAATATACAAAAAAGTGTTGATGAAGGCCATTCTCCTTGGAGGCTTGATCCACTATTTACAACGCAAGTATTTACTAGTCTACACTTATTTCCTGAAGGAATCATTGGAGACTATCCAATCGAACAAGAGAATTTAAAATTGATCCATAGTAATAATGAAATTGCTTTAGTTGAAGTGAATGATGAGGACACTAATATTAGTATGGTCTATTTAAAACGCCTTATCCGTCAAGAAGAAGGTGGCATTTGGACCGTGGTTGGATATGATGTTCTTAAAAATCAATAATGCTTAAAAAAGGAGACAAAGGAATTATGCCCCTTCGTCTCCTTTAATATTTATTCTACATCTTTTGTCCATTCAGCTACTTTATCTGAATTTTCTTCAACCCATTTCGCTGCGGCTTCTTCTGGATCTGCCCCATCATGAATTGCTAACATTACTTCTTCAATATCAGCACTTTCCCATTGGAATGCATCTAATACTTTAAATGCTTCAGGCATGTCTTCCTCTAATCCTTGACGAGCAAATGTATTAATCGTTTCTGCCCCACCAAATACACCTTTTGGATCTTCTAAATATTTCAAGTCATAAGACGCAAATTTCCAGTGTGGCGACCAGCCTGTTACAATAATCTCTTCTTCGTTTTTAATTGCTTGATCTAATGCAACTGTCATTGCACCTGAAGAAGATGGCAACAGTTCCCAATCGGCTAGGTTCTCATATTCGGCAATTGCATTTTCAGTTGCAGACATTACACCTGCACCTGCTTCAATACCTGTAATAGTCATATCTGCTTCATCTGTTAAATCTTCAATTGAATTTGCTTCCATATAAGACGGTACGACTAAACCGATTTTTGCACCTTCAAGATTTACACCTAATTCTACTAAACTATCTTTATATTGTTCATATTGTGCACCATGTGTACCTGGTAACCAACCAGCTACCATTGCATCCGCTTCACCAGATGCCACTGCTTCCCACATAATCGCGTTATCTAGTGGTGTGACTGTTACATCATAGCCAATACCTTCTAACACTTCTGCTACTACATGTGTAGAAGCAATTTCTGTATCCCATTCAACATAAGCTAAATTAATTTCTTTAGATTCTGTTGTTGTTTCCGTGTCGGTATTTGTTTCTTCTTCATTAGCTGGCGTTGCGCTTTCAGAACCACAAGCTGCAAGCATAGCTCCTAATCCTAATGTTAAACCTAACATTTTAATTTTTTTAAAATTCATCTAATCTTCCTTTCTAACCTTGTTTTTTATTAAAGCTTTGCGTTAAACGGTCAATTATAATGGCTAATATTACTAAACTTAGTCCTGCTACAAAGCCATTACCTACTTGAGCTCGTTGCAAAGCAGATAAAACCTCTCTACCTAAACCTGGGGCACCGATCATCGATGCAATAACAACCATTGATAATGAAAGAAGGACCGTTTGATTAACCCCTGCCATAATTGTTGACTTAGCTAAAGGCAATTCAACTTTAAATAGTTTTTGTCTACCAGTACTTCCGTAAGAGTCTGCGGCTTCAACCAATTCTTTCGGAACTTGTTTTATACCTAGGTTAGTAAATCGAACTGTAGGTGGTAATGCAAAAATTACTGATGCAAATACCCCCGGTACTACACCGATTCCAAAGAAAGCAACCGCTGGGATTAAATATACAAACCCTGGCATTGTTTGCATAAAGTCTAATACTGGTTTAAGGATTGCTTCAGCGATCGAGCTTTTGGACATTAATATACCTAATGGAATACCAATAATAATGGCAATAACACTAGCAAAAAGTACGAGCGTAATTGTATTCATCAGCTCTTCCCATAATCCCTGATTGTATATAAAGTACAATCCAACGATCGAGAATAATGCTAGCCCGAACTTTTTCTTACTAGCGAAGAAGGCAATAATCGCTACAATTAAGATAAAGATAATTGCCGGGATAGCTAAAAGCATATCCGTTATTGAATCCATCGAATTTTGACCCCATTTTTGAACAAAGTCAAATAACGATGCTAATGAATCTGTTAGTATGTCCATTACATATTCCACTGCATCTGATACTGGTATTGTTGGAATATTATCAAGAAACTGATTCATTCTCTGTCACCTCCTCGTGACTTGCCGCGAGGGTCTCGATGACAACGCCTCTAATTAACACTCCAACTAACTTTTCGTCTTTCACAACAGCAAGAGGTGTCGGAGAATCCGAGATGATTCCTAATACATCCTGAATAAGCATATCTGGTGAGACAACCGGCATGTCCTTTCTTAAGAAATTGACTACACCTTTCTCCCCTTGTTTAGAAGCTTCTAATGCATCGTCGGCAGTAATATAACCCTGGAATTCACGTTTCTTATTAACAGCTAACAATACACTAACTTCTTCTTCTCTCATTCTTTGTAATGCCACTTTCGGACCATCGATTTCAATGTTTACAGAAATTGGGCGAATCATCGCATTTTCAACTGTTAACACTTTTGAACGGTCTACATCCTCTAAGAATGTTTTTACATAATCATTGGCAGGGTTTGTTAATATATCTTCTCCTGTCCCAATTTGGATAATTTCTCCGTCCTTCATCAATGCAATGCGATCGCCAATTCGCAATGCTTCATTTAAATCATGGGTGATAAATATGATTGTCTTTTTCATCTTTTGTTGTAAATCTAGTAATTCATCTTGCATATCTTTTCGAATTAGTGGATCGAGCGCAGAAAAAGCTTCATCCATTAGTAAAATATCAGGGTCGTTCGCTAATGCCCTTGCAAGACCAACACGTTGTTGCATCCCACCCGATAGTTGTTTAGGATATTGATCTTTATATTCTAATAGCCCCGCGTTGTCTAAAGCCTTTTCTGCTTTCGATCTACGTTCTTCTTTAGTAATACCGCGCACTTCTAATCCGAATTCTGTGTTGGCAAGTACTGTTCTTTGTGGGAATAAACCAAAGTTTTGAAACACCATGCTCATTTTTTCACGTCGAACTTTTATAAGCTGCTGTTTATTCATTTTGGAGATGTTTTCACCATCTATATAGATGTTTCCACTTGTTGGTTCAATGAGGCGATTAAGGAGACGAACTAACGTTGACTTACCACTTCCTGAAAGTCCCATAATAACGAATATTTCCCCTTCGTTGACGGTGAAATTCGCATTATACACACCTATTGTTGCGCCGGTCTGCTTTAGTATTTCTGTCTTACTTTTGTTTTGTTGTACGAGCTTTAACGCACTATTGATATGTTTCCCGAAAACTTTTGTTACATTTTCGATTTTTATTTTCTCCATACCATTCTCCTTTCCTATATTTCTATAAATATTTCATTTAGATTACAACAAAGTGACAACCTAATCGTAACAAAGAGTTGTTACTTGTGTCAAATTTCCAATTTATAAACCTACTTAAATAGCATGAAAGATTGATAGATAAAAAAGGCCTACAGATACTGGTGCTTTAGTATCTGTAGACCTTTTAAATTGGGTATAAAAATTTTTCTACTCTGTCCATACTTTCATCGTTTCCAATAAAGTAAACAATGTCATTTTTTTCTATTGTTGCATATGGCCCTGGTGATAAAATAAGCTCACTTTCTCTTCTTATCCCAACAATCGTTGCCATCGTATTTTGCCAAAAATTGATGCTCCCAATTGTTTGAGAAATATACGGAGAACTTTCTAAAATTTCGATCTGAAACGGTACAAATGGATTCACTGATCGGAATCTCTCTGTCCTACTCACTAATTGCTCTGTTGTTTCTTGTAAGTAAGCTAACTCATCCCGCTGTCTTTTTATACTTTCTAACATTTCCATCTGAATTTGTTGTATAGATTGCACATCCAAAAATTGATGGACAAATTGGGCTGCCTTTTCTGAAGATTTTATCATGACGCCACTACCCTTTGTTGCTTCTACAATCTCTAAATCCTGTAGCACCGCAATAGCTCTCCTTGCTGTTTCAGAAGACACACCATATTGGCTTGCAAGGGACGATCTTGCATATATTTTTTCGCCAATCACATACTTTTTATCCACTATTTTTGATGCGATATCAGCTGCAATTTTCATGTACTTTGGTTGTTTTACCTGTAGCTTTCTGTTGTCCATTTTATACCCTCTTATGTTTTAAATATCGTTTGTTATTCCTTTTATTATGTCTAATATTAATCCAGTTAAAGTAAAGATTCTATCATATTTTAAGCTTTAGATGTATTTAATTTTTGAGAAATTAGCTTGTTTGTCCAGTTGAATCTAAGTATTGTCCACTCACTACCTGGTTTTGTCCATTTGGGGAATTATTTTGTCCGTTAAAGTAAACTTTTTATCCAGTGAAGAATTTTTTTCCAGTAAACGTCTATTTAGTCCACTCACTCCTGACTTTTGTCCATTTGTAGCTGGATTTAGTCCATTAACTAGCGAGCTTTGTCCACTTTGAATTTTTATGTTTGGATACTGATGATCTTGTCCATTCATACAAAACCTTTTCCCAATAGAAAAAATGCGTCTATTCATTCTACAATAAAACTCAATAATAAAATCAAATTTATATATTGACCTTCTCGTTACGTAAACCTTTAAGATGAAATCACAGGAGGGATTTTTTTATGGAGTACACAATTAGTAAATTAGCAAAGCTAGCGAATGTTAGTGCACGAACATTACGCTATTATGATGAAATTAATTTACTTAAACCAACAAGAATTAGTAGTGCTGGATATAGAATTTACGGTCAGCAGGAAGTGGATCGATTACAACAAATATTGTTTTTTAGAGAGCTAGATGTTGATTTAGAAACGATTACTTCTATCATGAATGATCCTAATTTCGACAAGAATAAAGCATTACAATCACATCTCCGTGAGCTCATCAAAAAAAGATCTCGACTGGATAAACTTATTGGGGCGGTTGAAAAAACAATTGCTCATGAAAAAGGAGAGTTAGTTATGTCAAATAACGAAAAATTTGAAGCATTTAAAAATAAATTAATTGAGGATAATGAAAAACAATATGGGGAGGAAATTCGCCAGAAATATGGGGAGGAAGTTGTTGAAAAGTCCAATAACCAATTCAAAAATATGTCAAAAGAAGATTATGAATCATTTACAAAGCTTGGTGAAGAGATTCTCGAATTACTTCCAACGGCTTTTAAAACCGGTGATCCAGCTTCTCCAATAGCTCAAGAGTTAGCTGAGAAACATAAACAATGGCTAACATATACTTGGCCATCTTATTCAGAAGAAGCTCACGTTGGACTTGCAGAAATGTATGTCTCTGATGAACGATTTAAAGCATATTATGATAAAACAACAAAAGGCGGAACTGAATTTTTACGAGATGCTATTCTTATTTTCACTCAGAAGGATTAATTTTTTGAAGCATGGTAGGACTGAATCCTACCATGCTTTTTTCATTTCTATAGCATTATTCCACATACAGCTCGAATGATTTTTTCTATATTGGAAAACATAAAAGAGAAATTACCTGAGTCGTTAAATTCACCATCAATTATGAGTCTTTAAAAGGAGAAACCTTCAACGATGCAAAATAATGAAAAGAAATTGATGAAAACTCAATACGAATTCGACAATCAGGAATACATAATATTAAACAAATGTCCTCATTGTAATTTAGATATTCATCCAACTGTTCAAAATACGTATTATTTTGAAAACAATACGTATAAAGTATATGCATTATCTTTAACATGTCCATCATGTAAAAGAGATTATTTTATTTTGAACGATTTGCGCGATCACTACAAAGACAAGTTTATTATGTCTATTCCAAAATATAGTTTTAATGAAAATGCGCTTGTAAAAAATACATCTAATAAGTTTCAAAATTTATACATGCAGTCGATTAATGCTGAATTATTAGATCACGAAGATATCGCATTTTTTGGGTATATTAAAGCGCTTGAAGTGTTAATTAAAGAAATCGCGATTATTGAACATCCTGAATCTGAAGATGTTATACTTTTCTGCAATTTGAATGCGTGCCTTGAGCAATTTCATTCTACCAACATGCATCTTTTTTCAAAAAAATTGCTCGAAGTGTTAAAAAATGATTATCTATACTATCACAATACAGAAGATTTCCATACATCTTTGGAGCTTGTAAAAGACTGTATTGATTACTTTTTACATTACCTAGAATTACTTCTAAAAACGTTTAAGCTAAATAATACAAATAAGGATTAAGTAAAACTGGGCTTTCCAAAAGTAATAAAAACAATTCTGGATAAACTCTAATTAGACGCAATTTTACATCGCCAAAAAATCCCTCTTTTTTTAATTAAAGGGGGATCCAAAAGAATTTAACCTTAAAAATTTATTTATATATTTCTTCCACCAAATTATGAAATTTGTGTAATCTTCGTCAATGTCATTAGAGAAATTTTATGTTCCTTTAAACAAAAAATTTGTATTTATACTCTTTTCCATACTCAATTTCTTGAGCACCGTTATTAATATTTTATTATCCTCTATTACAGAATCGTTCCGTTTATAATAATTAACTTACCGAAGCACGAATTTCCTTTGAACTCAAAACAAAATCATAGGAATATCTTGTCATAGGTATATTCCGAGAATATATAATCTTCTATACGGAACTGCCCTTCAACGTTAATGCATAAGCTTTTCGTTCTCTAAAATAGTAATTTACTATTTTCGCAATCTCGCTTGAACTCCTATCACTACAACTGGATTTAAAGTAGACGGGTAAATTTTCACAGTTATTTCCTTCATTAAACTTCTTCTTTGATTAACAACGTATTCTAATTCCATTTTTGCATATTTCATTATGTCACGGGGAAACTATGCACTAAAAAGGGGATTGTTTCTATGCCTAAAATTGTTTCCGTAAGTACATACGAGCCACCTTATACTATTGAGCAATCAAATGTTGAACAATTAATAAAAGAGCTTTTTCAACATAAATTCAATAATCTTGATCGATTACTAAAAGTTTTTAAAAACGGAGACATAGAGAGACGTCAATTTTGTGTACCAATGGAATGGTATAAAAGTGAACATACATTTGAAGAACGTAATGATTTATACATCGACCTAGCAACAATTTATACTGTTGATGCCATTAAAAAATGTCTTAATAATTCTAATTTTCTCGAGACATCTTTAGACACTTCAGAAATTGATGCATTTATCTTTGTAAGCAGCTCTGGTATATCAACGCCAAGCATCGACGCGAGAGTTATGAATCATTTAAAATTCTCCGATCGTATAAAAAGAATTCCTATTTGGGGATTAGGATGCGCGGGAGGAGCTTCTGGTATTAGTAGAGCTTTCGACTATTGTCTCGCCCACCCTACTAAAAAAGCTCTTGTAGTTTGTGTAGAATTGTGTAGCTTAACATTTCAAAAGAACGATCATTCTAAAAGCAATTTAGTAGGTACCTCATTATTCTCCGATGGTGTTGCTTGTGCACTCATATGTGGTGATGAAGTAGACGTGCCTACCAAGAATCCTATTCCTTATATTATTAACACTGCTTCGAAATGGATGCCAAATTCGTTGGATGTTATGGGTTGGGATTTTAAAGACGATGGATTACATGTCATTTTTTCTAAGGACATTCCTACAATTATCGAAAATTGGCTTGGACCATTCATTCATGATTTTTTAAAGGAAAATAAAATTTCCTATAATCAATTAGCTCATTTCATTGCCCATCCCGGTGGCAAGAAAGTTCTGAAAGCATATGAAAATGCATTAAATTTAACAGAGCACCATACGGAAATATCTCGTAATGTGTTAAAGCAACATGGAAATATGTCCTCTCCTACAGTTTTATATGTACTTGAACAATTCATGTTAAATAATAATCCACAAAACGATTATGGATTAATGGTTGCACTTGGCCCAGGTTTTAGCGGTGAAGCAGTTTTACTTCAATGGAGGAATTCAAATTGATTCTATTTAGTATTATTTTAACAATCGTCATTTTACAAAGGCTAGTTGAATTATTAATTGCAAAGAAGAATGAAAGAATCATGCTTTCCAAAGGAGCGTTTGAGGCGGGTTCATCTCATTATCCTTATATGATTGCCTTACATGTGTCATTTTTTCTTAGTCTAATTATCGAAGTTCTTTTATTTGATAAAGGAATTTCTTTTATTTTCCCTTATTTATTTACATTTTTTATCTTTGTTCAATTGATGCGAGTATGGTGTCTAATGTCTTTAGGGGTATTTTGGAATACGAAAATTATTATTTTGCCTGGAGCGAATATTGTCAAAAAAGGACCCTACCTATTTATACGTCACCCAAATTATTTAGTGGTTTGTTCTGAAATTTTAGTATTGCCATTAATGTTTAATGCTTACTTTACTGCAATTTTGTTTACTTTACTTAATTTTCTTATGCTTTCTGTAAGAATTCCAATTGAAGAAAAAGCATTAATAGAAGCAACTAATTACTCAGAACAGTTTAAAAGAAGGTTTCAACACCAAGATATTAATTAGTTTTGGTTGTACTATTAAAGGGTATAAATTATCAATAAATCAGATATTATCATTTATTAGTTAAATTCAATAAATATTTATTAGAAATTAATAGAGATAAGTCGTATAATTTCATTATATGGCACACAAAATTCAGAAATTCTCAACATTTTTGTAATAAAACCGCTCATTTATTTTACATAGGCTAATGAGTAAGTTTCTATTGTTACATTTCCCTACTATCAGATTGATTTAATAAATATTTATATTATGATGATATTGGTAAACAAATGTATTAGTTAATATTCACTTTTTATTCAAAAGGTCTAGTTGGATTTTTTCATTTGTGTGACTATTTGTGAATGTATTTTCAAACTTTCTAATCTAGATTTGTAAAAAAGTAAAAAAGCAAAATGTAAAGGAGAATTGGAAATGTCAGAAGAATTGGTGAATCAAGCTCAAAGCACAACTGCAAGCCCACAAGATTTACTCGATCAATTATTAAAACCTGAAGTTCAACAGTCGCTCACAACATTAGTGGAGCAGCTACCGAAATTGACTGAAGTTGTTACTCTTTTAACAAAAGCATATGACTTTGCTCAATTGGTTTCAACGGATGAAGTATTAAAAAGTGATACTGTAAATAGTATTAAAGAAGTTGCAGAGCCTATGATAGGTGCTGTTAAAAATGTAGCAGCAACGGCTATCGAAGCAAAAGATCGTGCTGAGGTTTCAAATGAATCAATTGGATTATTCGGCATGTTAAAACTATTAAAAGATCCTGAAGTACAAAAAGTATTACGTTTTGTTAATGCTTTCGTAGAAGTTTCTGCAGAACGTAAAAATCAATAAATAATGCGCGTTTAGATAAATTATTAAGTTAAGGACGGAGGATAAATAATGTCAAAAGAAATCGTCATCTTAGGTGCTGGTTATGGCGGTCTATTAACTGCTCAAACATTACGCAAATACTTAAGTAAAGATGAAGCGAAAATTACTGTAGTAAATAAATATCCAACTCATCAGCTTATTACTGAATTACATCGTCTTGCTGGTGGTACAATTGCTGAGAAAGCAATTTCATTCCCCCTTGAAAAGTTATTCAAAGGAAAAGATATTAACGTTTTAGTTCAAGAAGTAAAATCTTTCTCTGTTGCAAACAAAGAAGTATATTTTGCAAATGGTTCAGTTATTGAATACGATACACTTGTTGTTGCTCTTGGAAGTCAAACAGGATACTTCGGTATTCCCGGCTTAGAAGAAAATAGTATGGTATTAAAATCTGTTGAAGATGCTAATAAAATTTATAGTCATATCGAACGCCATATCGAAAAATTTGCAAAATCAAAAGATCAAGCAGATGGAACAATTGTTATTGGTGGCGGCGGTTTAACAGGTGTTGAGCTTGTTGGTGAAATCGTTGACAACCTTCCGAAAATTGCGGAAAAACACGGTGTCGATACTGCTGATATTCAAATTAAACTTGTTGAAGCTGGTCCAAAAATCCTTCCTGTATTACCAGATGATTTAATCGAACGAGCTACTAAATCATTATCTGCTCGTGGTGTTGAATTCTTAACAGGTCTTCCTGTTACAGGTGTTGAAGGTAATGTGATTTCTTTAAAAGATGGTTCAACAATTACTGCAAATACATTCGTATGGACTGGTGGCGTTGCTGCCCTTCCATTTATTCAAGAATCTGGTCTTGAATGTGATCGCGGAAAAGCAATTGTAAACAACTACTTACAATCTGTTTCTCACCCTGATGTTTATGTTGTTGGTGATGCTTCTGTAATCCTTCCAGAAGGTGGCGGTCGCCCATTATATCCACCAACTGCTCAAATGGCATGGCAAATGGGTGAATTCTGTGGGTACAATATCTTTGCATCTATTAGAGGTCAAAAACTTAAAGAGTTTGCACCAATCAACTCTGGTACTCTAGCAAGTCTTGGACGTAAAGATGGCGTTGCAACTGTTGGTAAAAACAACATTCCATTAAAAGGCCTTCCTGCTTCATTAATGAAAGAAGCAAGCCATGTTCGTTATTTATCACATATTAAGGCTTTATACGGCTTAGCATATTAATCTTACTATTCTTAAATAGGATGCTGTTATCAACAGCATCTTTTTTTGTATATAAAAACCAAAGCTTTTCCAATTTACAGGAAAAAGTTTATAATAGTAGCTATCATCCAAGTGACAAGAAGGTGTGAGGTTAATGCTCGAAAAACAAGCTACTCAAAATAATCCAATTTACCCTATTATGATTGCGATTGGTGTAGCCCACTTAATAAACGATACGATGCAATCTGTAGTACCAGCAATGTTCCCTATTTTTGAAAGGGATTTAGGATTATCATTTACCCAGCTCGGGGTTATTACCTTTGTTTTAAACATGGTTTCATCTGCACTACAGCCTGTTATTGGTTTTGTAAGCGATAAAAAACCGATGCCCTATGCACTTCCTATTGGAATGATGAGTGCGTTTATAGGAATTCTTATGCTTGTTTTAGCTGGGCAATATTGGATGATTATTATCGCTGTAATCTTTTTAGGATTCGGTTCTGCCATATTTCATCCTGAAGGTTCTCGTGTATCATTTATGGCTGCTGGAAATAAAAGAGGCTTATCACAATCGATTTATCAGGTCGGAGGAAATTCAGGACAAGCACTTGCTCCGTTAATTAGTGCATTTGTTTTGGATTCTTTAGGTCAACATGGTGCTGCTATTGTCTTATTGTTAGCTGCCATAGGAATTGCCATTTTATTAAAAATTTCTCGTTGGTATGTTCGACAGTTAGAGGCAGAAAGAACATCTCAAAAAAAGAATAAAATACTCATTTCCTCTTTACCACCTTTAACGAAGAAACAAGTTAGTTTTGCGATTGCTTTATTATTAACAATTATTTTTGCACGTTCTTTTTATACAACAAATATAACAAGCTTCTACGTCTTTTATTTAATGGATCACTATGGTCTAAGTTTACAGTTTGGACAAGTACTAATTTTCATTTTTATGGCTTTTGGCGTTGTAGGTACCTTTTTTGGAGGATCTCTTTCAGACCGTATAGGACGAAAAAATGTCATATTACTTTCAGTAGTAGTGCCTATGCCATTTTGTCTTATTCTTCCCTATATGCCGTTATTCTTAGTCCCTATTGTATTGATTATAATAGGGACATTGATTATGATTAGTTTCTCCGTCACCGTCATCTACGCACAAGAGTTAGTACCAACTAAAATTGGGACAATGGCTGGTTTAACGACTGGGTTTGCTTTTGGAATGGGTGCAATTGGTGGTGTAATCATCGGTTTTCTTTTAGATACAATCGGCATAGATACGACGATGAAAATTGTATCGTTCCTACCATTAATATTAATAGTTGCTTTCCTTTTACCTAAAGATAAAGTAGAAAAGCTAGCATAAAAAGAAGGAGCTTGATATGGGCTCCTTCTTACTTTTTATTTTCTTTTTGATTTTCTTCGAATAATCCAAATTACAAAAAGTATAAATAATATTGCCAATGATGCATAGGCGATATTTGAATAAGTATCCATGTATTCAACGATAGTATCCCAATTTTCCCCTACCTGAGTTCCTAAGTAAATCAAGACAATATTCCAAATAAACGTACCGATAGTTGTTAATAGTAAAAACACCCAAAAGTTCATTTTAGACATACCAGCAGGAAGAGAAATTAAACTTCGTATTAATGGAACAAAACGACAGAAGAACACTGTCCATACGCCGTATTTTTTAAACCAATCATTCGCTTTATAAATATCCTCATTCGTTAAACGTAATACTCGTCCCCATTTATCTACAAATCTTCCAATCCGCTTAATACCAACAATCCTTCCTACATCATAAAGCGCGATTGCTCCAGCAACTGAACCAAGGGTGGAAGCAATGACAACCCCGATAAACGTCAGATTTGATTGAGTGGTCATATAACCACCAAATGTCAAAATGACTTCTGATGGGATAGGTGGAAATATGTTTTCTAACATAATTAACAAAAAGACCCCGATATAGCCGAAATCTTCCATAATATTTATAATCCAATTTTCCATCTATTAGGCTCCTTATTGTCCGTTCTCATCTCTATGTACTCACTGTGACTTTTCCACAACTTGTACTAAAAAATCAAATATATACCATTAATTATTCACTAGGATGGCAGGCTTGTAAATGCCATCTTGATTTTTTATAACAATTTACATTTTTTTCACACTTAATTTAAACAGTTATATTCTATAAAACTTTTACATCTCCCCTTCTTTTTTAATTTTCCACTCTATTAGATATGAAAATTTCTTACATAAGCTTTATTCCTTACATAACTTTTACTAAAGGGGGACCTCTCTATCTATGTAGCTAATCAAATTAATATGCAACTTCGGTCAATTTACTTTCGAAACATTAGGTTTACCAGTGACTTTACAATTATCAACTTATGGCATCACTCCATTATATATTATTGAATATGTAGTCACAAATTAATAATTAAGGGGGAAATAGATGCCTTTGTTGGGCAAAATCCTTTGTTTTTTTTGTATAAACTTAAAAATTATTGTTCAACTTGCCCTCTTCCTCTTAATCGAATTTTTCTTATTTTTCTATTTACTTCAATGTTAATTTCATATAACATTTGTTTGTCATCATCAGAAAGAAGGTACATACATATGTTTATGGATTTAGAATTATCCACTATAATTCTACTATTTGTTTTAGGTTTTTTAGCTGCCTTTATCGATTCCGTTGTTGGCGGAGGTGGACTTATTTCACTACCAGCGCTCATGTTTACTGGCTTAAGCCCATCCGCTGCGGTTGCAACAAACAAACTAGCAGGTACAATGGGTTCTTTTACGAGTACAGTAACCTTTTATCGTTCTGGTAATCTCGAATTAAAAACAATTAAAAAATTATTTCCCATCGTATTTATAGCTGCAGCAATCGGGGCTTGGATTGTCCATTTAATGGACCCTACTCTTTTAAAGCCTTTAATGCTCATAATGCTAGCGGGTGTATTAGTATATACCATATTCAAAAAAGATTGGGGGAGCATTTCCACTTATGAAAAGCTATCACCCTTAAAATACTTTGGCTTTTTCCTTTTAGTATTTGCAATAGGCTTTTATGACGGATTTTTAGGACCTGGAACAGGGTCATTTTTAATTTTTGCTTTTTTAATGATCGGCTTTGATTTTTTAAGAGCAGCTGGTAACGCGAAGTTCCTTAACTTTGGCAGTAACATCGGTGCACTTATCATGTTTATATTTTTAGGGCAAATCAATTATGCGTATGGATTAATTATGGGTGTTGCACAAATTATTGGAGCAATTTGTGGATCTAAGTATGCGATAAAACGTGGTAGTGGATATGTACGAGGTCTTTTCATCATCGTTACTATAATATTACTTGCAAAAAATGCGTATGATTTTTTTTTTAGATGGAAATAAGTTTTAAACAAATTTGTAGATTCAATGAATATTAGGTAGTTCATAAGGTTAAGGTTTCTAAACAAATCGGACAGAAGATTCAAAGTACATATGACTTTAATCTCCTGCCCTTTTATTTTACTCTAGCACTTCACTTGTCTTTGGATTACCTGCTTCAATGAGTGTTTTACTTTTAATTAGGAAAATTAACAAAAACATCATAACGAGCCCTGTCCCAATTAATAGCCACTCTATTGCAATTACATCAGCAATTGGCCCGAAAATTAACATGCCAATTGGCATCATAGATGTTGAGATCATACCAAACACACCGAAAACTCGGCCTAAGTAATCTCCATCGACTTTTTCTTGAATTAATACTGTTGTTGGTGTATTAAAAATCGGCATCGCAATACCGAAAATCCCCATGAAAAGTAAATAGATCCAGAATGATGGAACAATTCCAAGGGCTACTGTACAAATCCCCATAATGAGGCCTGAGAACGCCATTGTATGAATCCTATTTTTAAACCCACCCCACGCAGCTATTACTCCACCACCAGCCATCATTCCTATAGAAAAGGCAATTTCAATAGCTGTTAATCTCCAAACATCATCCCCAAAACTACGGGCAACTTGGAGAGGTGTTAAAAATGCCGCCGGTGCCATCAAAACAAAGAAAACCGCAAACATTATAAACAGAACTTTCAAGAATCTATTATTATTAATGTATGTTAAACCTAATTGAAAATCCTTAAAGTAACTTACTTTTTCGCTTTGTGCCGCTTTTGCATGAGTTGGGATTCGTAAGAACAATAGCAAAATACTTACAGCTATTGCTGCGGTGATTACATCAACAAAGAAAATCACCTCAATAGCGGTTGTAGAAAGCAATGCAGCACTAACCATAGGGGATATAAACATAATGACAGCCTGTATCGACCCATTAATACCGTTTACTTTGACAAGGTGCTCTTCCGGAACAATTTGTGGCAATACTGCTCCAACAGCAGGGGTTTGGACACCCGTTCCGAGCGCTCGAATCGCAGCGACTACAAATAATAGCCACATGGAATCATAACCCATCAAAAATATGATTGCTAATATTAAAGTAGATAGTGCAATTAGTGAATCTGATACAATCATTAATACTTTACGATTATATCTATCCGCCCAGACTCCTGCAAATGGTGATAAAAGAAATGTTGGGATAAACCCACATAGTATAAAAATAGTCATCATTATACCGGACTGAGTCGAAAGTGTAACATACCACATAATGGCATACTGTACTAACGAAGATCCAAATAATGAGATTGTTTGACTACTCAAAAAAAGAATGATGTTCTTTTTCCAATTCTCCATTGAGTTATTTGCTGTAATAGTCATTGTTATTCCTTTCCGTAACTATTGTATTAGTTTTCAATAATGATCAGGAATAGAATCAATAAAACAATAACATCATCATTTGAAAATCTCTCCTTTATAATTACCTTAAATTATTAACAAACTCTTTGAATCGATTTAAATCCGTTAAAGATTCATTGCACGATTCACTATTTTCACAAATATAGTTACCTTTTTTCGTATAAGTACCAAGAGCTGTTCCAGTTTTCGAGACCAAAAGCATACCCACTTTTGAATGTTGATTACAAACAGAACATATTCCCATTTTTTCAGTATGACTGAATACACCACGTACACCTTTTAAAATCCCATCATCATAATAAACTACATACTTACGATTAGAGCCTGAATCAATCCAGCTTAAATAGGATATTTCGCTCCAGTCAATTGCTTCAGTCTTCGGTAGCTTTAATTTCTTATCTTTTGGAAATAGCTTTTTTATTTCACTTTCTGTCGGTACCTTGAAATGAATCACATATTGTTTTATTTCACTCGCAAATAATTCCAACTGTTCTTTTGTTTGTATGTTGAAAATGGGTTGTAACACAAGCTGTTGTTCGATTTCATGGAATGTTAATTTTTCATTAATCTCCTCTTGCACAAGAGCATAAATCGCATTGATTACATTTTTATCTTTAGATGTTGTATTTGCATTTAATATTTTTTTTGCTTGTTTTTTAATAAATTGATATTGCTCGACATTCATAAATTTTGTCATGTTGAACACTCCTTCTGCTCTAGGTTACAGAAAAAGTCTTCTAACATCAATTACTGAAAATGATTTAAATTAAACTCGCCATAAAAAAGGAGCACGAGTCAGCTGTTTGAATCGTACTCTTTATTTAATACACTAAAAATGTTTAGTTTTACATTTTTTATAAACTATTTTTTTAATCGTTTCAACAGATAGAGCAAATTCCTTTGAAAGTTTTTGTAGAGAAATGCCTTCTTTAAATTGTTGTCTTATTTCAGCATTTCTTTCCTCTAATCTTTTACGCTCACCAGAAAGAACGCCCCATTTAACTTTATTCTCGTCTTGCTTTGGAATATAAATTAAATCTCCTTGAACATACTGCTGCAATTCTGCGAGTAGATGTTTAGGTAAAATTTCATTTGCATTTACATAACGCATTGTAAACTCTCCTTACTTTATAGTTTAAAGGTAAGGGCAAAGCGTTATGAACAATAGACTTTCACTTGGCGATGAATATGATTCACCCCATGCAAAGTATCGCCATATTATTCATAGGCTTTGCATGAGTTTTTGTAGTAAGTGGCACATTATTTTGAAATGCCATACTGTCACTTCCTTTAAAATAAAATAAATCGTCTAATGAAATATAAATTATATCCCATATCCATATTTTATTTGGTAAGGTCGCATTTATCAATTATATAGCAGCTTCCTTTGTATTTTTTACAGTCACGTTTGACGGCTGCAACCCTATCCGATAGTTCCTCTGCAACTTCGTAATGTTGTTCTTTATTTGTAATCACCGCTATTGATAAGGACATAATTGAAATATTCTCCATCTGTCCAGTTCTTCCCTTTATTTTTAGAGTAGGATCCGTTAAATGATGTGAATCATAAAATTCGGGAATAGTTCCATCAAACTCTTCAATGATTTTTTGGCAGATTGGTTCAACGTCATAATGGGGAATGATCGCCATAAAATCATCACCCCCAATGTGTCCTAAGAAATATCCATAATGAAGAACATTTCTTTTCAATATTTCAGTTAAATGTAAAAGTACTTTATCCCCTCTATTAAAGCCATATAAGTCGTTATAGGTTTTAAAGAAGTCTATATCAAAATATAAAACACTATACTGTTCGAGGGATATTGTTTCCACAAGTTTTTCATTGATTAAGTGATTACCTGGTAAACTACTTAATGGATTAAGGAAACTTGCTAATTCGACCTGTATTTCAACAAACTTCATTAGTAATGCTCGAATACTTACGACACCCGTGAATTTCCCATCTTTCGTAACAATGACATCATCATATAAATCTTCTTCTTCTCGTTCCATTGCTAAACGACTGACTTCTGTAATCGATTGAAAATAGTCAACAATAAGAGGATCCGTTTTTGCTAAAAGTTTACTTTCTCGCCCCATAAAAAGGTTATACCCATACAAAGTCCCGATTTTTTGATAAAAATGGGTTCTTGTGATATGCGCAATCGGCTTTCCATGATGTACGACAACGATGCCTCGCATATTAGGATTAGCCGTAAACATTTTATCCACTTCTTTATTTTTCACTGATGGATCAATATAAGGGACCTTTTTCACGATTTTCCCTATATTTGTTTCTACTTCTCCTATTTCCGTCACCATTTAATCACCTTATTTTTCAATGGGATATTTTAAAAATTGGGGATTTTTCCGAAAGAAATTTCTTGCTGAGGTTTACCCAATGCATAACCTTGAGCATATTGAATATCAACCGATTGAAGATAATGCAATTCTTCAATTCGTTCAATGCCTTCTGCAATAATCTTTGTATTTGATTGTTCAGCAAAATTATTAATTAATGACACTAACTGTTGTCCAGCTAAGTTTTGATCAATATTTTGAATAAGGGAGCGATCTAATTTGATAAATTCTGGTTTTAAATAAATGAGTGTTTTTAAGCTATTGTAACCCGACCCAACATCATCGATGGCGATTCGATATCCTTGTTCTCGATAATTCGATAACACTCTCTCAAATTCTTTAAAGTCGGTTACTGCACTTCTTTCCGTTAATTCAAACACTACATGCTCTGGTTGGATACCCATTTCCTTTATAAACTTAAAGGTCTCTCCAGCATGGTAGTTTTTATCAAGTAATACATAGGGGTGTATATTAATAAATAAGACAAAGTCATCTTGAAAATTTTGTTTTTTCAGCCTTTCTGTATACCTTTTAATAGAAAGGTTTCTACAAAAACGTTCGAAGGGAAACACAATGTTTGTTTGGCCAACAAACTCATAAAATAAATCGGTATTTGTAAATAGTTGTGTCCGTATCGGACGATTTAATGCTTCAAATCCAAAGGTCTCACCGTTTTTAATATTCACGATTGGTTGAAAATAAGTTTCTAATGATTCTTGTTTAATAATTTTCATCAATTCTTTATATCTCTTAAAATATATCAGCTCTTCATGTCTACGACTAAATATGTGCTTAATATAGGAAAAAAGATTAATTGAGCTTGTTTTGGTATGTAGGGCTGACTTCATAATTTTCTCCTAATTATAAAGGGATTATTTCCTATACTATTCTTTTTTTGTTAACTTGATATTAATCTAACATTAACCTTTGTAAAATAAGTCATTCCGCTAATGTATTAGTTTTCTTGGCAGAAGATGACTAAAGTGGTGTGCCTTCAGGCTTTGCAGAGTGCTAAGGTAATCTAGCAATTACTTCGCCTGCAGAGGCACATTTCTACTAGGTCTATGTTTCCATTTTGTTGAGTTTTACCGGGCATTTTGGAGGCTCCTATGTTATCTCTCGTTATTCTATTCTCTTTCGTTTAGGTACATTGGAGCCTTCTATGTCACATTAATACATCAATAAACCAGTTCTCCCTAACCCCAATGGCAATTTCCTATTTCATTTCATTAATTTTCTTCGTAAGTTCTTTAAATCGTTGATCCAATTCTAGGTATTGCGGATCCATTGGTGTCATAAAACTCAACTTCCCTAGTACTTCCTGTCTTTCTGTCTCATATTTCAAGAGTATTTCTTTTTTATTGTCGATTGGTTCGGGCGGATTTTCTATGACTTTTACAACATTGTTATTTCCTATTTCCAATTTATAGTTTGTTGTTTTTTCTATAAAATATCGATCGTGGGAAACGACAATTAGTGTGCCATTGTATGTTTCTAACGTTCTTTCGAGCTGCTCTCTTGACGGTAAATCTAGATGGTTTGTTGGTTCATCTAAAATAAGAACATCTTTTTCTTCCAATATATATAACATGAGCTTACATTTAACTCTTTCACCCATACTCATGTTTTGGATGGGCTGTTTCCAAGCGGATTTGGAAAACCCAAGATGCTTCATTAAATTTCGAACTTTCCCTTGTTCTTCAAAGGATTCTCGATAAAACAATTCCTCAGGTGTGTTTTCTAAAGGTAAATCAAATACTTCTTGTGTTAAATAGCCGATTGAAGCTGATGGCGATATCCATAGTTTACCTTCAGCATGTTCTTCACCAATCAAAATTTTTAAAAGTGTCGTTTTCCCACTACCATTTGGACCGACTAAAGCAATCTTCTCTCCGTGTAAAATCGTAAAATTAACATCTTCAAATAAAGTTCTTTCTCCAAAAGACTTTTTCAGATTCTTTATTTCTAAAAAACGTTTTCCGCGCTTTTCATTGGCTTTTAATGTGAAATGAACTTCATATTCATCGTCAACACGTTCTACTTTTTCTTTTCCTAGCTCTTTTTCGAGTCGTTTTCTTTTTGATTTTATTTGAGTATCCATTCTTTTTGCTTTTACGCGATAAAACTCTTTAAACCCCTCTTTTTTCGTTGATTCCCGATGTGCTTTTTCTGACCAGCTTGATAATTCATTTATTTGGGACTCAATTTCTGCAATCATTTTCTGCTGTTTTTCAAAGGCCCTTTTTTGGGATAATCGTTTTTGCTCTCTTTCTTTCATATAGCTCGTATAGTGTCCACTATGTGCAATTAACTTGCCATTCTCAATAGACCATATTTTAGTGACTACTTTATCTAGAAAATAACGATCATGGGATACTAAAATGATGGTACCTTTAAATCGCTTTATTTCCTCGATTAGTAACTGAGCACCTTCTTCATCTAAATGATTCGTAGGTTCATCAAGCAATAACAAATTTGCATTAGTCGAGAACCCTTTCGCAAGTCTTGCCTTCAGCTTTTCACCACCACTGAGGTAAGCGTACTGATTTGCAGGAACATGCCATTTTGATATTAGTGCAGCCTCTTCTGGAGTCATTTCATTCGAGGTAAAATGCTCCTTCTCCTGTTCAACATAGGAAATCTTTATATTATCCTGTAACCATTGAATGTGTCCCTTCGTTGGTTGTAGTTCACCCGATATCAATTGAAGCAAGGTTGATTTACCAGCACCATTTTTACCGATAATACCAATAATGTCTCCCTGATGAATCGAACAACTTACATTTTCAAAAATTACATTATCCTTTATTTCAAATTGAATATCCTGTAATTTACAAATTTCTTTCATAACATCTCTACCCTTCTTAAGGGAGAAAAAAATCCTCCCGTTTTTCGGAAGGATTAGTCTTTTTACATCTTTAAAAAAGCTATCTATAATTACAGATAACTTGAATTTATAATGAAAATGGGCAGACTAATCCTATTTTGTCGAAATAAACTTTTTATTTATCTCAAATCGAAAATAAGATTATTTGTCCATTGTCCACCCATCTTCCCTTCATTTCGTAGTTGGAATCATTTTACCACAATTTTATCGAATGGTTCTATTCTCTCCATCATAAATGGTAAAAATGAGACTTTATCATTTATTTAGAGTTATATTTTTCTAAAGCAATCTTTATATGTGCTAAGTGATGATTTGCGTGCCATGCACATTTTAACAAAGTTTCAGCTACTGTGACTTTACCATCTACTGAATGGATGAATCCTCTATTTAACTCCTCCTCAGATAAATCTCTCCCTAAATGGACGATGCGTTCATTAATTCCCTCCATCATTTTTAAGGAACTCTCTAAAGGCGTTTCAGTATCTGGTAGTATAGCCCATTTTTGCTGATCAAATGCAGAAATTGAAGGGGTATCAACAGTTAAAGCCAATTTTATACGCTGATATAAGTTCAATTGGGCATCTGCTATATGATGTACAAGTTGTTTCACAGTCCAACTTCCTTCTCGATAAGTACTTTGAAGTACCTCATCACTTAATGAACTAACAGTATGTCGTAATCTAGTTGGTAAAGTTTCAATCTCTTTCAGCCACCCTTGAATATCTTCAGATGTAATTATTTCTGGAACTTCCATTTTTCCAATTGGATATCTTTCGTCCATTTTTACTCCCCCTCTTCTTTGCTTTAAATTATTCATGTAGACTGACATTCATGCTTAATTGGAATGTTGTAATAAGTAATCAACAAGCTTTAGTAAAATTTCAGCGTTTTCTTTCGGTGGATTCTTTTCCAATATTTCTTCTTTTGTTTGGACAAATTCTCCACCATCTAAATAATCTTCATCTGCCTCGACTAATGCCTTTAAAGTGTCGACCGTTGATTCAAAATGAAATTGAAGGCCAATCACATTTTCCTTATAAAGAAATGCTTGGTTTTTGCAAATTTCTGTTGAATAGAAAGTAATTGCTTCCTTTGGCAACGTAAATGTATCACCATGCCAATGCAAAACCTCTAATGTTTCTGGCAAGAAATGAAATGGCGTTTCATCTGATGTTTTATGAATTGGCCACCAACCAACCTCTTTACCAGCTCGATTTTCCATAACTTCTCCACCAATTACTTCTGCAATTAACTGTGCTCCCAAGCAAATCCCTAGTACAGGCTTGTTTTGGTCTATCACATTTTTAATAAACGCTTTCTCAGTTTTTAACCAATCATACGGATCATAAGCTCCCATTGGTCCGCCTAAAATGATTAATAAACCAACCTCTTCCACATTAGGAAATGTATATTTTTCAAACATCTTAATGATTTCATAGTTAGATAAATTTTCTAAAATCCCTGGTGTTTCGAATGGAACATGTTGAATAATGTATGTTTTCATAATTATCGCTCCTAAGCTATATCATTAGTCCTATTCTACCCATTATAATATTCCTATTTATTTATTGGAAGATATCAACTAATGACTTTTTATATTCCATCTACTAAAAACTTCTATTAACTAATGTAAAAATCCTTCAAATGGTTAATGATATATCTAAATTTTCGGGATTTAATATCGACTTAGTCATTATTAAAAAAGTAATTTCTAAAGTAGCTGAATAAAACAAAGAAGGAGCATTATTTATAATCTGCTCCTTCTTTCACTATTCTTTATTATTGTTATTATTTTCCTTTTCAATAAATTCACGCATTCTCTTAAGTCGCTTAATATCACTTTTCTTTATTGGGATTATTTCATGTTTTAGCATCTTCCACATTGTTATTCCGAGCAATAATAAAATGATTGCAAATGGGAGTGCTGCAATTAATGATGCCGTTTGTAATGCATCTAATCCTCCTGCATACAGTAACACTCCTGAAATTGCTGCCATTAATACTCCCCAAGTTAACTTTGTAATAACAGTGGGGGACATGGAGCCTTTTGACGTCATACTCGCCATAATAAATGTTGCTGAATCTGCTGAAGTAACTAGGAATGTAAAAATTAATACAATTCCTACGATAGATGCGATAGTCGATAGCGGTAAATTATTTAAGGTTTCAAAAAGTGCCACAGTAATATCTTTATTCACTAATGTTGCAATATCTGTTCCTTTATATAAATCTAACCAAATAGCTGTTCCGCCGAATGTTGCAATCCAAAAACATGAAATAACTGGTGGGACTATTAGAACTCCGATAATAAATTCTCGTATTGTTCTTCCCCTCGATACACGTGCAATAAATGCTCCAACAAAAGGTGACCAGGCAATTGCCCATGCCCAATAAAAGACTGTCCAATCCTTTACCCAAGACCCATGTCTGTACGGTTCCAATCTCAAACTATATTCTACAAAATGAGTAATGTAATCGCCAATTGCCAATGTAAAGGATTCAAGAATAAACACAGTTGGCCCCATGATAAATACAAAGGCTAATAAAAGAATGGCTAAGCCCATATTTACATTACTGAGAATTTTTATCCCTTTTTGTAAACCAGTTGTTGATGAAAGCATATAACCAACAAACATAACTGCAATAATTCCTATTTGTACTCCAAAATGGACTGGTAAGCCGAATACCGCATTTAAACCGCCATTCGTTTGGAGAACACCTAGTCCAATAGAAGTTGCTACCCCCATTACAGTTGCAATAACAGCAAAAATATCGATCGTATTCTTAATGCCTTTTTTCGATCCTGTAATCGGTTCTAATGATGTAGAGATTAATAAATCCTTCTTTTTATTAAATTGCATATAACACATTACAAGACCCATTAAGGTGTAGACTGACCATTGACTAATGCCCCAATGGAAAAATGAGTATCCCATCGCAAGACGTGCACCTTCTGCTGTCAATGGCTCAACATTTTCTGTAGGTGCAGTAAAAAAATGACTCATTGGTTCTGCTACTCCCCAAAAGACGAGCCCAACCCCTAAACCCGCTGAGAACAACATAGAAATCCATGTAATAAAGGAAAACTCAGGTCTTGCTTCGTTACCACCCAAACGAATTGAACCAAATTTACTAATAGCTAAAAATAATAAAAATAAAATGATTACAAATACGGCAAGTAAGTAAAACCATGAGAAATAAGTCGTGGTTAAATTAAATACATATGTTGCGACTTCACCGAATTTTTTAGGAATAATTGCTCCTATTGCAACTAAAATCGCGATAACAATTGCCGATATGGAAAATACAGGATTTTTCAAGATATTCTTCACTTTATACACTCCTAACATAACTTAAGTATATATTTTACTATTCCTTTCATTATCATGCGTAATAAAATTGTTATGTGGGATATGTAAATAAAAAGAGCCCAGCAATTAAAGCCCGGGCTCATGCAATTGACGAATATTTAGTACTTACTTAAAATTCATCAATCGCTCACTCAAGTTTAGGTTCCTCTTTTAACTTTAATATTGGAATAATAAATAATACACCAATTAGGAATAATACACCAGATAAAAGATAATTTCCCGAAAGAGTTAATGGAATTTTAAGCATTCCTGAAATGGACATACCAATTACCATGGTTCCCATAAACATCGGTGACAGCACTCCATTTACCCGTCCAATAAATGCAGCTTCAGTATTTTTTAAAATTATTGTATTTATCCCAATTTGAATACATGGTAGGAATAAGCCATTTACAAACTGCAAAATAATCGTTAACACAACATTAGTTGAGTAACCAATTATAATAGTAGCTATCATGCTGACTGAAATTCCAATCATCAGTAGTACTTGCGGTGAAATTTTCTTTGATAAAGAAAAAATGATTGCACCACCAAGTAACATCCCGATACCACTTGCCATTAGGAGCCATTGTAAAAACTCCTTTGTCATCCCTAAGTTTTCAATCGCGATAAAAATAGCCAACGGTTGAACAATCCCTACTGCTAAACCACATACTGCAAAGATTATTCCCATTGCTTTTAAGATCTTACTAGATAATACATACTTGAACCCGTCAATAAGCTCTTGTTTGAAATTAGTTTGAACATTTCTCTCATTTTCAATATCCTTCGGTAAAAATAGTAAGACAAGCGCTGAACATAAAAACATTACGCCCATAATAGCGATAGAAATATAAATCCCGTATTTTTGGTATATTAGTGTTCCAATTACCGGACCAATTACCATAAAAATGGCCATTAAAGATTGGAACATAGCCATAACTGATTGAAGTTCACTTCCTGGAACATGCTGCTTAAACAACCTCATGGCTGAAGGCATTGAGAATTGGGATAAAATCGCAGAAACCAATGTCGCAAGGAAAATCATATACCAAGATCCATAAAATAGAGTTATGAGTACAACAAAAATTGATACTGCGGATAGGAAGTCACACCAAACCATTGTAAGCTTTGGTTTCCATCTATCTGCAAATGTTCCTCCAATAAACGAAAAGATAAAAATCGGCGCAAATTCCGCAACTGATATTAAGGAAATATAAATAGGGTCGTTATTTGTTATTTCCGTAACATACAGCAGGATTGCAAAGTTTCTAATCCAAATACCAAGCTGTAGCAAAACGTTTGACGCCATTATGGCTAACACTATTCGGTTAGCAAAAATTTTTCCTGATTGCTGTTCTGTTAGCATTGAAACCTCCAAATGATATTCTTGATATACAAACTTAAACACTTGCTTTCTACTAAGCTAGCAATACAATACAAAACAAAACTCATTTAATGTAAATGAGTTTCCAACCATAATTAGTACGTTACATAAACGATTAAGTTTCACTTTTCATGTAAAGTTTATTTTGTTTCGAATAATTATTTTCTTAGCGTTTATAAGTCCATATTAGTGATGGTTCCCAAATGAAACATTAAAAGGCCCGGAAGATAAATTCCGGGCCATTCTCACTCATCCTCCATGATTACCTCACCCTCAATTTACAAAGTCTCAAGATTCAATTTTTGAACTAGTGAGATGTATGCTTTTCTTGAAGGTGCTTCGGCGGGTAGTTCATGACAATCCCTCCTGAATTCATATCGGATAAAGTGAATTAGTGATTCACAAAATCCTAAATGATGTTACCAGTGTCTTGCTTTCGCATTTATTCTCAGTATTTGGGTATTTAGAGGAACCTCTGTTTTACCATTTACTAGAGATTTTTGTAGCTTCGGCTTAGACCAGTTTCGGCTTAGCTTTTGAGCTTTTGGATTGAAATCTCCTGGACCACTCAAGTGTAGCTCACCTCTCATCATTATTGGATTCCTTTGTGAAACCGATTTTAGTATGAGTAATCAATACTAACTTATTCCTCTTAATTTAAGATCCAAATTAAAGGTATATATCATCTATCATGCATAACGTTTTTAACGTTGGAGAAAAATATAACCAGCTTGTATCATTTAACAAGCTGGTTATATTATCCGTTTGCTTTAATCTCTCTCTTTTGGTTTCTTAGCAAGTAAAAGAAATAGAATAAAGCAGCTATTCCAAAGATAGTGGCACTACCTTGAATTGTTGTTAAAGTTTGATAAGAATCAGCTAAGACACTTCCGATCGTTGGGCCAATCATTACACCAAACCCTTGGATACTTGAGAAAATACCCCAACCGACTGCTTTTAATGATTCTGGGATATATGCTGCTACAAAGGAATTCCAAGCTGGTAAAAATAGTGCATAAAATACACCTAATATAACTACAACCGTAATAATTACTGCTAAACCTGGCTTTGTTCCAAGCGCAAATAATGCAGTAGCAAAAATAACAAACCCTATGATACATAGAATAACTTTATTCTGAATATTATCAACCAGTTTACCAAGTGGAAACAGTGCAACTACTAGACTTGCTCCACCTATTAATATCAATAATGTATACTGATTTGTTGTAAGATGTAAATCATTCTTTGCGAAAACAGGAAGAATCGGTATTAGCATCCCCATTCCAATCCCTTGGAAAAGGATACCTGGTACAACGACTTTACTTTTGCTTACTAGCTCTTTTGTAATATTCCACTGTTTTTTAACATCTATCTTTTCCACACAAATATTTCCAGTATTCACGATAGTATACATGAGCCACGCTACTATTGTTAACCCTGGAAGTAACCATAACAAATTATCTATATTAAACTGCATTAAATAGTTCAACGTAACGTAGCCCGAGCCTAGACCTAGCAACCATCCAAGATAAACAACACTAATTCGTTGGCCTCTTTTTTCGCCTGCCGCCTTCGTAAGTAAGTAAATCCATATCGGACATGATGCAATACCTGAAAATAAAGCACTAATAATCAAAGTAAAGCTATTTGGCCATAAAGTAAACATACTCAAACTTACTGTTAGTACAAGGAAGCTTAGATGGAGCACTCGATTACTACCTAAGTTTTCTATAACATATCCCATGACAAAATTTGCAAATGTATCACCTATAAAGTGAATTGAAATTGCTACTCCGACAATCGCTAATGATATTCCAATTGGATTAATGGTTAAACTCGGAAGATAACTTATTACATAAGCGCCTCTAACAAATTCAACTAATACTAATGGAATAATTAGTAGATAGAATTCATATTTAAGAGATTTCATAAATTACACTATTATCCTGTTCATTTTTTCTTTATCAGAGTATAAAGCGATGTCTAAAACATCCTGACATATTACCTCTGAAGAATTTTCGTTGTATAGAGCTTTCATACTCTTTTTCATGCTGAGACGTAACTCCTCATCTTCTAATAAGTTTAGGATACTTTCTAGTAAGAGTGATGGACGCTCTACTTGGATTGCTGCGCCTTTACTTTCAAAGAAAAGAGCATTTTCTTTTTCTTGACCAGGAACTGGACGATACAGAATTAATGGCACCTGAACTGCTAATGCCTCACTTAAAGTGATGCCTCCTGGCTTTGTTACCATCACAGTAGCCATTTTCATTAACTCATCCATTTTATTCGTATAGCCAAAAATCACTACGTTTTTATTTCCAACAAACCTTGTTTCCAAAGTATTTTTCAACTCTTCGTTCTTACCACAAACAACCATTATCTGATTACGGTTTCCATCTAACAATTTATTCATTGTTTCATCAAAATCTTTTAAAACACCATAAGCACCAGCAGCAATTAATACAACGGGACGACTGCTATCTAATTGATATGCATCAAATAACGCTTGTTTATCGTACTCTTCCTCAAAAATTGAGTCGATTGGAATACCAGAAACTTTTATTTGTTCACATGAGAAACCTTGATTCATTAAGTCACATTTCAATTGTTCCGTCGCTACATAATATCGGTCAACCTCTTCGTGAATCCAATTTTTATGTGCATAGTAATCAGTTACAACATGAACAATCGGAATTTGTGCTCCTGTTCTTTTTCTGAATTCAGGTACTACTAGCATCGGGAACGTATTGACAATAATATCAGGCTTTACTTCATCAACTAGTTGTTTCATGGTACTCATACCGTATTTATTAAGGAAATCATACGAAACAATCCTTTTATTTTTACTTCCTCCGTAATAAAGGAAACCATAAATCTTTTTACCATAAGTAAAACTTTTTATATATAAATATTTGGAAGCTTTCGTTAGGATTGGATGGGAGGCTAAGTATAAATCGGACTCCACTATATTGTCTTGATCCACCCCTAGTTTCAAGAACATATCTTTTAAGGTTTTTGTCACCTTTAAATGACCATTGCCATAGCTACCTGTTAATAACAAGATTTTCGGGTTCCATGTCATGTTTGTCACCTTTTATCACCTTCGTTAAAATATATATCTATAAAAGAATACATTGCAATTATTAACCAATTATAAAATAAACATTAAGTTTAAGATTAAGATTTGCAAAACAACCCCCTATTTTTCAAAATAAAGGTAAATGCATCTTATAATTCTTTATTATATGTGATAAATGCATTTTAAGTATAGTACTTTTTTATAAGTGTAACATTCACACTACATCATTTCATCCATTAAAATTTATCTTACTATCTGGTATTATACTTCAATGGGTAAATATTCAAAATTCTAGCCCTCATTATTTTAAAATAACATATAAAATGAGAGCGCTTAACTGCTAGGTAACAGTTGAACCCTCTCATCTCTAACTTTTAATGGCTAAAAGCTTCACTATATTTTCCAGTCATTTTTTCAATTTCAATTTCAAAGAGTTCTGTTTTCGGAAGTGCTGGATAGCCACCCTTTTCGAATTGCCAATTAGGGTCTCCATATTTTTTCCAAAGCTGATCATAGAACCATTCTTTCTTTGAATCCTCTGTTATATGTTGAATCGTCCCAAAAATGACGACACTCGTATATGCTAATGCAGATTGACAAGCATATTTTTTCCCCGGAATGATTTGCCCCATTTCACAAACTTCAACAGATACTTTTTGATTATTTTTAACGTTTGTCCAAAAGTGACTTTCTCTCAAGTTCCCTATATGTATATATAGTTTAGATCCACCTTCATATACGTATACAAACGGAATAACATATGGATATCCGTCTTCCCCGACACTTGCAACATGTGCCACTTGCGCCTTCATTAAAAAATGCTCTGTATCTTCTACTGAGAATTCTCTTTTTTTATTGTTCATTATCCCTTTCATAAATCCCATCTCCTTTATAAATATATATTCTAAATACATCTTTTAATTTCCTTTCTATTTTCGAAATTTTTTCATTTACATATGTTGGTTGTTGATATTTCTAAATTTCTTAAATTATGATAAAATTGTCTTGATTAATTGTAGGGGGTTAGGTTAATGGGAAGCAAAGTACAAAAATTAGATGCAAAAGTAGTGCCAGAGCGTTTAGAAGAAGCTTTAGTTATTCGTGATCGTTTAATTCTTCAGTTAATTATTAATGTTCTAGATGAAAAACAAGTTTTAGAACGCCACATTGTTAAAGAACGTGTAGCAAATTTAATTGAACTTTCTGATCATGATGCAGACTTAAAAGAAACATTACATGCATTAGTTAACAAAATTTAAGATTACTTAATCGAAAAAGATGTACATAGATTTTATATATGTACATCTTTTTTTCTAATCTAACCTATTTCATAACTGAAAAAGGAGGGTAATATGAAGATTGTTGCATTTATTGGTAGCTCTCGGCCAAATGGAAATACGGAAGTTTTAACGGATGTGCTTTTAGAAAACATAAATGTTAGAAAGGTATATTTAAAGGATTTAACGATTAAACCTATTGAGGATATGCGTCATACAGAAGAAGGGTTTCCTATTGTAGATGATGATTATGATTTAATCCTAGATGCGATTTTGGAAAGCGATATGCTTGTTTTTTCTACGCCAATTTATTGGTATAGTGCAACAGGCCTGATGAAAAATATGATTGACCGTATTAGTCAAGCCATTCGAGATCAACGGTATCCAAATTTAAAGGAACATCTTAAAACAGTTGAGACGTTTGTCGTTGCAGTTGGTGGAGATAATCCCCGAATTAAAGGTTTACCATTGATTCAGCAGTTTAAATATACGTTTGATTTTTTAAATATGCCTTTTACGGGATATGTAATAGGAAGAGCGAGTAAGCCCAAGGAAATTTTGCAGGATAAAGTCGCTTTATCCCAAGCTCGATTAATGAATGAGCAAATTAAGAAGCTCATACAATCTAGGGAGCAAAGTTAATATCGTCATATAAAAACCTTTAACTTTTCATTTCAGGAGTTAAAGGTTTTATTCTGTAAAAAGTATTCTATATGGCCTATTTTCTCTATATAAATGGGAAAACAAAAGGAACAAAGTAAACAAGATTGTGAGTATAGTGTATTTTACTAACAGATTGATTGTTGTTTAAAAGCGAAAACTCTATTGTAATGGCCGTTTAGACATTCTACAACTGGCGTTTTGTCTTTGTATAAATGGTTTATTAAGGTTATATTGTAAATTCCCATTTTATATAATAATTTCTATTGGACAATCATACACTTTGTTAAGTTTAAACTGAGAAAGTGGAGGTTAATCCTTTGGGAAGTGCATTGTTATATATGGTATTATTACGTATTTTATCAGGAAGTATTGATATTGCAGCTGCAGGACTCATGTATAAATTTCAGAGCTTAGAAAAGGCTTTAACAATTAATACGATGCTTGCTTTAGTCGGACCTACAGCAATGATTATTACAACAAGTATAGGTGTAGCAGGACTAGGTGATCGTATATCACTCGGGAAAATTATTTGTTTATTTAGTGGTATTGTTCTAATTTTAATCAGTATGCGTATGAAGTAATTTAGAGTAATTTTAGATTTATATGCAAAACTCTGTGCGGCCAGCACCTTCGAAAACGATCTTTCATTCGCCTAATAAAATAATTACTTAAACCAACCTCTACGCCAAAACCAAAGAAGCATCGCTACACCTATAAACCCCATTAAACCTAGTGATAAAAAGTAGCCATATTCCCATGTTAACTCTGGAATGTTTTCGAAATTCATTCCATAAATACCTGCGATAAATGTTAAAGGTGCAAAAATAGATGTAATAATCGTTAGCATTTTCATTACATTGTTCGTTTGATGAGAGTTTAAAGATAAATAACTATCCCGAATATCTGCTGTTACTTCTCTATTCGTCATAACCATCTCAGATAGCTTTAGCAAATGGTCATATATATCATTAAAATATTCTTTTCTTTCTTCAATCCGGTTTAAATTCAAATGATGTGAATTTAACATACGATAAAGCAAGTCACGCATCGGATTAACGATATGCAGTAGATTTAAAAGCATATTTCTTGTCTCAAATAATTCATCCATTAATTGATTCATTGACTTATTTTCTGTTCTTTTTATCATGGATTCTAACTCATCTTCTATCTTATAGACGATTGGGAAATAATTATCGACGATTTTATCCAGGACTTCATAAAATACATAATATGGATCCCATTTTTCAAGTCTTTCTTGAGCTAATAACATACTCCAAACTTTATTTACTTCAATAGAAGGATTTTTATGAAATGTAACAATGTATTTTTCACTTATGAAAAAATCTACTTCATCTTTAATTATCTCGTTTTCTTCTTCGTGAACCGTATGTGTGACAAAAAATGTATACTCCCTATAATAATCTAATTTCGAGCGTTGAAATTCTTGTACACAGTCCTCGATGGCTAAAGGATGGAAATGAAAGGTGTCAGATAAAAGTTTTATTTCCTCCTCTGTTGGTTCACTAAAATCTACCCAATACCATTTAAAGGACATTAAGTCGATGTTTGTGGTGAACGTGTTTTTTTCAACATGATCTTCATTTGTTATGCCAATGAAATTGATCATTATTTTACTTCCTTCTTTTTTGTAATTATTTTAATTCTTATAAAGCTTATTATTTGTTGAAGAGGTGCCTTTTACGCATTAAATATTTGGTCAACTTTCAGAATCAATAAAGGAGTATCAAAATCCATATAAGGTTTTGATACTCCTTTTATTTTGATTAACCAAAGCTTTTGCTTTTAAGTAATTACTTCAACTTCCTTAACGGCCTCTATTTCTTCATTTTCGACCGTGTTATCACTAATTAAACTTGCGAGCACATGTACTCTTAAGATAATTCCTTGTATCTGTTCCTCTTCATTTACGACCACTAGAGGATATTTTGACTCTAACGCATATTGAATAATGTCTTGTACATAGTCTTCTGGTCGGACGGTTTTAACATTTGTGGATAACACATCCCCCAGTAATTTTTTCTGTTTTATTCCATCAATAGCTCTGTCTATCGTAATCATTCCTTGAAGCTGTTGATTTCGGTTTGTGACAAATGCACTGGAAATACCATTCTCACGCATGACCTTTACGGCAACATTTAGACCTTCTTCTAAAGATACAAGCCCGTATGGATTTACCATGATATTTTCTGCCTTCAAAATTTTAGACCGATCAATATCACGTATGAAGTCTGTAATATAGTCATTTGCAGGCTCCTCCAAAATTTCTTCAGGAGTTCCAATTTGTTCAACCATGCCATCCTTCATAACGGCAACTCGATCACCAATTCTAAACGCCTCGTTCACATCGTGGGTAATAAAGATAATCGTTTTTTTAAGACGATTTTGCAAGTCGAGTAATTCTAGTTGCATTTCTCTACGAATCAGTGGATCAAGGGCACTAAACGGCTCATCCATTAGTAATATGTCTGGATCATTTGCAAGAGCTCTTGCAATACCAACTCGTTGTCTCATACCTCCAGAAAGTTCGTCTGGAAACTTATGCTCATAACCCTTTAGCCCGACAATCTCCAGCTGTTTTTGAGCAATGTCATAGCGCTCTTCTTTCGTTAAACCGCGAATTTCAAGACCATATGCAATGTTCTCTAATACTGTACGATGACTAAACAAACCAAAATGCTGGAAAACCATCGCTATTTTTTTCTGACGGAATTCTTTTAATTGGGTGCGGCTATATTCAACAATATTTTCCCCATCAACATAGATGGCACCTGATGTTGGCTTATTCAATAAATTCAAACAACGAATTAATGAAGACTTACCACTTCCCGACAGTCCCATAATTACAAAGGTTTCACCTTCCATAACCTCCATGGAGGCATTGAAAACCCCGACTGTATGACCTGTCTTTTTCAAAATTTCGTCTTTAGTCATTCCTTTTTCTACTAAAGGAATGACTTTTTTTGGTCTTGGGCCAAAAATTTTCGTGACACTATCAATCTTTATTTTTAATGTCATGCGAAATTCCTCCTTTGCCTTTGAAGACGATTCGCAATGCCATCTGTAACACGATCAATAATGATTGCTAAAAATACAATACTAATCCCTGCTTCAAAACCTAAAGATATATCAATTCGATTAATAGCGTATAATACACGTTCTCCTAATCCTTGCGCTCCAACCATAGAGCCAACAACAGCCATCGCTAAAGCCATCATAGTAGTTTGGTTAACACCGGCCATAATTGTTGGTAGTGCTTGTGGCAGTTGAACTTTCGTGAGCATTTGTAAATGAGAAGAACCAAAAGATTGAGCTGATTCAATTACTTCCTTATCAACATTGCGTAACCCTAACTCCGTTAAACGGATGACAGGAGGAAGTGCATAAATAATCGTAGCAATTACTGCTGGGACATTTCCTAATGGGAAGAAAAAGATGACAGGAATAAGATATACGAAACTTGGCATTGTTTGCATTGCGTCAAGAATTGGCCGCATTATAACGGACATAGTTTTACTGAATGCCATACCGATTCCTAATGGAATTCCTATTAAAAGGGATAATACGACAGATATTAAAACAACAGATATAGTCGTAATAGTTTCCGGCCATAGTTCAAAGGTTCCTATTAAAAACATGAAAAAAGCATAGAGTACACCACTATATAAACTTTTAAAATACCAGCCTATAGCAAAGATAATCATAATTAAAATCCACCACGGTATTGCCAATAGTCCAGTTTCTAACCACTTGATTAACGAAGATGCAATAACAAATATGAAGTCAAAGAAGCGTTCAAAATTATTTGCCAAAAAATCAATAAATGCTGCAACACCATCTCCGATTGGTATTCGAATATTGAAAAAATCGTCCATATTTACAGACTGCCTATTATCGCAGTCTATTCACCTCACAATTTGGAGTTTGATTAACTATTATTGAAGAGAAGCTTTCACTTTTTCAGCCACTTCTTCTGGTACCCATTCAGTCCAAATAGCTTCATTCTCCTTTAACCACCACTCGGCCGTTTCATCAGGGTCTAACTCATTTTCACCCATGTACTTCAACATTTCTTCAGTTGCTGCGTTACTAGATTTATAGTTGCTTAGAAATTCTGCAACCTCACTAGCTTGATTAGGAAAATCCTTATGAACAGAAATGACAACATCGTTTGGTGGGAATTCAGTTCCTTTTGTACTTTCCCATGTTTCTGCTTCGTAAGGATTGTCTTCAAGCAATGTTAAATCATAAGAAGCCGTAACCCATGTCGGGGACCAATAATAACCAACCCATGGCTCTCCATTTTGATATGCACCAGCTAATTCTGCAACGATGGCAGCATCCGATCCTGGTGCTAAATAATTGTAATATTCGTCAAGTCCATATGTTTCAAGTTTCGTCTCCAAGTGTTCACTAACTGCCCAACTCGATGGCGCACCGATTACACGCCCTTTACTGCTATCTTCTGGGTCTTGGAAAATTTGCGGATACTTTTCTAAGTCTTGAACCGTTTTTAAGTCTGGTGCAACTGGTTCAATACCTCTTTCTGCATCGCCTTCTATCACGTAAGTTGGAACATATAATCCTTGATTGTTATCAGCAAAATTTGTTGCTAATGTAACAATATCGCCTTTTTCAAGCATCTCCTCATAGATATCTTTTACATTATCTGTCCATACTTCCATATAGACATTGATATCTCCTTGCTGAAGTGCCTGCATTGTGGCGGCGGTTGTACCATTTGTCACCTCAGTCTCATAGCCATAGCCTTCCTCAATAATAGTTTGCGCAATACTATTATGGACTCTTATACTATCCCATCCGGCATCTGCAAACTTAATGACATCAATGCTACTTGCATTATCCTCGCTATTGCCACAGGCGGTTATAAGAAATACCGCAAATAATAAACACGTAAAAATAATTTTTTTCATAAACTTTGATCCCCTTTATTCATTTTTTTAAATTAGATGCTCCTATGACATCTCTCTTTCATTATGTTTTCTAGAATAATGCTGCACTTTTGAGCAAAATTCACTTAGATGCAATTTTCAGAAAAATGAGCACCCAATTTATAGTCATCTATAATACATCAATTTCTGAAAATTATCAAGGTTGTAAACTATTAAATTATTTTGTTTATTTTTCTAAAATAATAATTTCCCAGTAATAAGAAAAAAATCATCTACCATTTTTAGCAGATGATTTTGGTTGTCGAATCGTCCCGTCCTCTTATTGTTATTTTGTCAAACGCCTATTCCCCTAATCCTTTACATAACTTATGAATAAGTTATTTCTCCCTCAATTTTGGACTTCCCTAATTGTATTTAACATCCATCTATTTTTACCTCAATTCGTTTTATCCTTATAAAAAAATTCAAAAAAATGCTCACCTAAATTTCAGGGAGCATTATAAAAATTCGTGTTTTTATTTAGATTATTTTTTATTTTATGTAATTTTGTATCTCTTGCACGATTTCATCAATATTTCGATTTGTCGTTGGAATACGGATAAATTCGTTTTCTAAATTATTAAATTCTTTCAGGAAACGATTTAATAGTTCTTTGTCGTCTAATTGATTATCTAAGAAGCCTCTTCCTCTTAGATTTAAACGTTTTTGGCGCTCTTCTTCCTCGACATCTAGATAGAAAATATAGTCTGGTTTACGAATCGAGTATAAATTTGTCTCATATTCGTAAGCCACATCCACACCTTTTGCTCGATGTGATACGACTGTATCAATGAAATATCGCACACAATAGACGTTGCCATCCTTTTTACTCATTGAGTCATTGATAAGTTCTGATAAATAAACATTTGAAGCTAAATAGTATAAATAATGGGATGCTGGTGATACACTATACAATTTTTCATCCAATTCATGGCGATTCGTTGAGAATGGAAATGGTGGTGATTTGAGCTTAGTAGAACCGGAATCTGCCATATGTAAATGTTCGGCTACAGTACTTGTACCGCTACCATCAAGACCTGTTAATACAATTAGTTTACCCATGTTGTACACCTCAGTTTAATCGAGTTTTCTACTATCCTTTAAAAGTAGTATACGATATTTCAAAATAGATGGCTTTAGAAATTTTACCCTTTGTGTATAGTGCTTGATTCCAATTCTTCAGCACTTGATTTTGTTAATTTCTCTTTATAGATTTCTATAACTCTACTAAATTGGGCCGCTAATACTTGTTGGAACATCATCCCAAAGACAACGGGCATGGCTACCTTTGCAGGAAAATATGTACTTGCAATAACAACTCCAACCGCAATGTTTCGCATTCCTCCAGCGAATACAAAAGATGTTACAATGCTTTCCTCTCTCCATAAAAAATGCCCAGTGACTAAACAAAAAACATATCCTGATATCGAAATAAACAATACAACCAATATGATGACAATAATTTCCCACGTAATATTTTTTAAGTATGGTGCAATAACACTGCTATTTATCATGACGATTAGAAATAGACTAATTTTCTGAAAAGGAGCCAATGTTTTGCCCAATGTTTTTTCGATACGACCTTTTGTATATTCATTAAGAATCAAACCGATAATCGAAGGCAATACAATCATCCATAATAAATCAAGCATCAGTGATAAAGTATCAATTTCTACTGCTTGGCCGACCACAATATGTACTAGCGTTGGCATTACAAATGGTGCGATAAGAGTATCAATTAAAATGATGGATAGACCAAGGGTTAAGTGTCCCTTACAAATACTAATCCATATAAAACTAGTTACTCCTGTAGGCACTGCAACAGACAATATAAACCCTAAGGTTAAAAATTGGTCATGGAAAATGAAACTCGACACCAAATACGCCCATAAAGGCATTAAAATATGTAAAAAGGTAATAGATGCTAAAATAACCCATGGATATTTTATAAAACTTTTTAACCCATGGAGATTTAGACTTAGACTACTAGCAAGTGTCATAAACGCGAAAATCCATGGAACTAAAAACATCACTTGACTACCTACATCTTCTAAAAAAACCCCGATAATAAGACTTAATGGCGTCAAAACCGGCATTAACTTTTGCAACCTACTATTTATTTGCTCTAACATTCCGAGCCTTCTTTCTATAAAATCATTTGATTACAATTATTACTCACTAAAATAGTTTTGGAATGGGACTATTTTACTTTTAATTTACATTAAACTACAAACTACCAGTATTTTCGCATTAGCCAGTTTTTTTATTCAAAAATGCATACTCCTCTTTTATTTCCCACACTTATGCTTCAAATAATCCACTTACTAAAAAAATATAATATGTAAGTTTTACCCATGTTATATTTGTTGTAGGAAATGGAGGATGCATATGCAAATTAAGTTAATTATCGATGATCGATATGATGAAACTGAAATCCATATTCATACAAAGGCCTATACACCTGAGATTGAACAGCTCATGAAGACACTAAAGTCTTCTACGACTGAAGTAATAGACGGCTATGCGGATCAGCAGATTCACATGCTAAAAATTTCGGATATTTATTTCGTTTATTCTGAAGGGGCTAAAATTTATTTTCAAACAGATGAAGATGAATACGAGTCAAAACGGAAATTGTATGAGCTAGAAGAGTTGTTAGAAAAAGAGTTTGTTCGTATTAATAAATCCACACTTGTAAATGTATCAAAAATATCTTTTTTGAAAATGGAAGGAATCGGCATGATGCAGCTCGTGATGAAAAATGAGACGACGGCTCATGTTAGTCGCAATTATTTAAAAGGGTTAAAAAAGCGACTTGGTATTGGGAGGGATCAGTAATGAAAAAAGTAATTCATTTTATTTTAATAGGAGCACTTATTGGATTAAGTACCTCCTATATCGTGATGACATTTGTGTTATTAGGCGACTCCACATTATCACTAACTGGAGAAGAGCTTTTATTACAATTGTCTATCGCTTTAATTTTAGGCATCACCTGTGGTTTAATATCACTCATTTTTACCGTTGAAACATTACCTTATTTAGCTAAACTTGCAATTCATTACGTTGTCACTTTGCTCTTGGTACTTATTTGTGGTGCTTTTGGTGATTGGTACGAATCACCAATGGAAGATCCTATTCAATTTATCTTCTTCATTTTTTTACAACTCTTTATTTATCTCGTAATCCTAGTTGGGATTTATTTAATGGACCTAAAGCAATTGAAAGCAATCAATAGGCAATTACAAAATCGAAAATAAGGTATGAGTTTTTATTGCATACAGAGATTATTCAAGTTGAGAATTTAGAAAAACATTATGTCACTTTCCGCGCAGTAGTAGGCATTATTTTTCAGTGTCTTAGGAACAATTTGGGGCAGTAAAGTCTACTGGATGAACGTTTAACCGTATATGAAAAATATTAAATCGTGGGCATTACTATCAATCAAATTATAGAATTTATAGTAAAATATTGTAAATATGGTGGAAAGTGTAATCTCCTTGTTTCAATGTTATAATCACTATATTAATTTCTGGAGGTGTAAGATAAATGTTGAGAGTACTATTAGAGTTAATACGTATTTTTCTAATCATCTTTTTAGGATGTATGTTTTTAGGTGCAATTATGCGGTTAATATATACTTCTTTCGGGATAAATGTAGATAATACAATTGGGGGTTGGTTTGTAGGGCCTGCAATTTTATTAATTTTATTTGTATTATATAGAAATTGGTTACAATTCTCGGGTTTCATTAAAGGTGATATTAAAAGTAAATTATCAAAAAAGATGACTATATCACTATGTACTTTTGCATTTATCCTATTAGTTACTGCTCCGTTATTTACGTGAATTTTTAACTGGATAATTAAAATTACCTCTATTTTTTCAGCATTGTTTGTTTCAAAGAAAGTGTTTAAATGACTACATTAATATTCGCAGAAAAACCATCTGTCGCACAAGCCTAAGCAGAAGCATTAGCGCCAAAACATTACTCCATCTATCAACTTTCAATAACCTCTACGCTTGAAGCCCTCGAACTATTAAAAGAGCTTGATGGGAAATCTCTTCTTTTGAAGTCATCAAAGGCAGCATGGATGATGTCTTTATCAATGTTTAAAAAAAGACTCCCCGAAGCAAGTTTAGCGGAAGGGGATATCGTCCGATGAATTCTTTACCATTTAACGCTACGGAATAATAAATTATTTTTCTGAGATAGAACACTATTTTTTCTATTACTACTCGCCGTTTTCATCGTAATTCTAGAGCAGTGCATATGAATATTTTATCATGATTTATCATTACTTTTATCGCTTTTATTTCCTGTGAAATATTTTTAGTTGTAACTGGTAGTAATTTTTTAACTCTTTCCGAAATACTTCAAGTAATGGGAATCATCATTCTAGCAGTCACTATTTCAATTGCAGTAAATATATTTTTTACTCAAAATGCATTCTCTACTTTGAGTACAATTGTTGGTACAATCATCGGATTTCTTTGTACAGTGTATATTCTAATTACCTTCAGCAATTGTATGAACAGTCATTTCGATTAGGATATAAAAAAATAAATAAGAAATGGATAAAGGATATATCCACCTCTTATTTATAGGCATTTCTAATTTAGAAATGCTTTTTGTGTTTATATTAGCACTTATATATAGCTGTAGTTATTTGTCTTCTTGATCAAACCATAGTAGCTCTTTATCATCTACATCGCCATTATAATTAATTAGAATCTCTTCCCCTGCTTTTATATCTTTGTATGCATAAAAATCAAATGTGTGATTATTAAAGTTTATTTCATATGTTGCATTCGGTTCATATGAATGGTTAAACAACATTCCATATCCTAAAAGGATTGCAGTATGATTTATGCCATACTCAAAGGCATAATCAGCAAGTAATGTTTTTTCAATGTGTTGATGCTGGTCGTTAGGATAAGCTATGACTGGTGCTTCATGTATAAGCTCTCCCTTTTTAATATCACGTGTAGCAAATACTCCTCTATTAAATTCGCCATCACTTACAGTAGATGTTCTGATTTCAATCATGTTGTTCTCCTAGTCACTTTTGAATTTTCTTAACTAACTGTAACATTAATTTCACGAAAGATACACTGTAACTACTGGAAAATTCCGTTTAGAGGACCGCTTCTTATATTACTAACAATCTCTCACTACAATTTAAATCATCAATGATACTCGCTCCTTTATTCCTTAGGAGCTAGCATAGCATCATTTTTGCTTTCTGAATTTTTGGGTGCCCACATTAATATTCCAATTCCAAGTAATAAGAGGAATAGCCCTATCCATGAAATGGTGTTCAATGTCTCCCCTAATAAGAAGACACCCAATAATGCAGCTGTTAATGGCTCTGCTAATGCAAGTGTAACAGCCGTTGATGAAGAGACATTCTTCAGTCCTCTGACAAAAAGGAGATAGGCTATTCCTGTTGCCATAATTCCTAATTGAAGGCTTACACCCACACCTTGCAAGCTCATAACCCAAGACATATCAAATATAAATAATAATGGAGATAACCAGATTGCACTTAACGTGAATACAACCGCTACAACAGATATAGATGAATGCCTTTCAACTAAGGTCCTGTTTATTAAAGTGTACCCTGCAAAGGATAACCCAGCTCCAAGTGCCATCAGGATTCCAAATGGGTCAACGTTTACCGACTCATTATTACTAAAAAGCATTAGACACCCAAAAATCGAAAGAAATGTGGAATACCACCACACCTTAGAAGGACGAACTTTTAAGTATAGCCATTCAATAATTCCAGATAAAATCGGTGCACTACCTATAGCTACAACTGTTCCAACGGCTACTCCAGTAATCGAAACAGCTGAGAAAAATAACGGCTGATAAAGCGCCATACTTAAGGATGCTAAAATCGTGGTCTTAATAGGCCAATTTTTAAAATCAAAATTTCCTACAATCAGCACAACGACTATTAAAAATAAACCTCCTACAGCTAGACGAGTAGCACCAATCGCAATCGGGTGTGCGGTTTCTGGTGCAAAGGCTTGTGTTGTACCCGTCGTTCCCCAAAGTATTGCCGCCAGTAATATTAAAAAAGGAGATAAATTACCCTTCAACTTTGTTCACCTCGATAAAAAATAAAAAGAATATACATTTGATAATAGAAAATTACTTAAAAGCTTTCTTTACCAAATTTAATATTCTTTTTAACTATTATTAAGGACTCTATATTTTTGTGGAGTAATTCCCTCACAATTAACAAACCATCTTGTAAAGGATGAAGAATTCATAAAACCTACTTCTTCACTAATTTTAGACATCGACCACTCTGTTGAAATCAATAAATGCTTCGCCTCTTTCAAGCGAAGTTCGTTTATGTATACCTTAGGGGACTTGCCTGTTTTTTTCTTAAACCATGAAGAATAATATACTGGGTGATAATGCTCTATATTTGCCAATCTGTCTAATGTAATAGGCTCCCTAAAATGTTTATGAATATATTCAATTGATGGTGGATTAGACATTTGTAGTTTGTTTGTTACATACCTTGTTAAATCTACTAGAGCGGTTGTACTCGCCTTCATTCTTGACTCTTCTAATAGTAAATATCGTATGGAAGCCCACTGTTCATCTACCTCGATATACAAATTGCTTGTATCCTCTGGTAAATAGTGAGACGGGATATCTAAGATTAAAAATTCATTCCTATCGACTGATCGATAATTATGATCACACTTGGGAGGAATATAGAAGCAATGTTCTGGGTCAAGATTTATGTCTTGCCACTTCGTTTGTAGTTCTAAGGAGCCTTGTAATGGGAAAAGGAATTGCCCAAACTCATGCTGGTGAGATTTAAACTCTTTAGAATAGGATCTTTTTTCACAAATGACTTGGTTTAAACCTTTCATTTTATTCCTCCATCATCATCCATATATTATTTCCGCCAAAAAGTTGTATAATCTGCCTTATCCCAAATATTAAACTCAATCAGCTTCTGAAGCAATTCGTAATTTATTGGCTCATTCCACCTAATTCGAAACAGACCTTTCGTAGCACTATATCCAGCTTGTGCAATGTCATCCGCAAAATGCTCCATAACCACATCTTCCGGGGATATACTCATATGATGCTTTGCCGTTGAAAGACCGATGATAAATGTGCCATGATCTGAAAACATTGGTGTGTTCCACTTGATTTCTGGCTTTAAATTAGGAAATTTATTAGCAATCCACATCAAAACCTCCTCGGTTCTTGTACGATGTTCGAGGTTCTCAATCTTCGCTAAATAGTCTGCAAATACTTCCATGCTTTCCTCCAAGGCTAGATATATTTTAAACCAATTTAAATTATATAGTAGTAAGTAGTAATTAGTAATTTAGCTATTTTGCACTTGCATTAGTTCATATATTTTACGCGTCGTGTTAACATTTCTTACCGTAACTTGCTTGTATATTTTTGAACCAATGATCTTTGACATACCACTCTTTGTTACATTTTTCTTGTCTACTGACCATAATATTGCACCAGGCACATATTTAACTGTGTCAATATCCGGTTTAATAATGAGTTGTTCAAGTACAGTCTCATCATCAATTTCATCCCACAAAAACAGCACATCACTTTTCATATCTTTATCATTTTTCCACGATTCGGGTAAAGCATTTACAATTTTTGCAATATCCTCGATACTACGAACTACAACTTTAATTTGCAATCCGAAGTCATTATGAATCGCTTCTTCCAAAATTTTTGATAGCTCATTTTTTGGTAAAATTTTAGATGAAAAAATGATATTACCCGTATTAATATAGGTCACTACATCCGTCATTCCCACTTGTTCAAAGGTTTTCTTAAGCAATTTCATATCAATTTTATTATTTCCACCAACATTTATCCCCCGCAGAAGAGCAATATAAACCATAATCATCCTCATTCCCTTCATATATTAATATCATACTAAACCACTAGATCTCTCTTTTTTTAATCGGAAAACAGGAATTATAAATAAATACAGTGACTTTCTTCGTTATTTCAACAAAAAAACCATTAATCCTTCCTTATAACATCAACTTCTTTTTAACGAATGAACGCCCATTCCTTATTGGATAATGCATCTTTTAACCATCTAGGGTGCATTTTTAATAGATCCGATGGTAGGTTTTCCTCTGAAAAAAACTTGATATCCAACGATTCATTCGAATTACACTTAAGTTCTCCTCCTATAATTTCAGCGAGAAAACAAGTTGTTATAAAATGTACTACTTGACCGTTAGGATATTCAAATACTTGCGAAGTAGGGTCTGAATATACTCCAATTAGTTTCTTTATACGTATATCTAAATTGGTTTCTTCTTTTACTTCTCTGATTGCCGCTTCCGTAATCGTTTCCCCTACTTCTATATGACCCGAAGGAATACCCCAGAGTCGTACATCCGACCTCTTTTGTAATAAAACTTGATTCTTCTCATTCAAAATAATCACTGCAACAGCAGCTTTCAATGCATCAATTCTATTCATAACAGTCCTCCTTAATAAAAAAAGGTCCGAAAAGAAAGATTTCAACGCATAACAAATACGCTGAACCTTTCCCCTCGGACCTTTTATGTCAATAGGTGCCTTTTACGGAATTGTAAAAGATGCAGCCCTCGGTCTCAAAACCTATCATAATAGCGGAACCCTAGCTGCAATTTTCTAGTTCATAACTTAAATATTTTTTTAGTACAACTATTATTTTACAACTAATTACCAATTAGTTAAAGATGTTATTTTACTAGCTGTTCTCTAGATAAAAAATCGAGTAAGCATGCTTGAACAGAGTTCATTGAAAATCTAGTATTTCTATTGTTTCTTTTTAGTCTTTTCCTCCATCAATTGTGCCATTTGTTGCGAGTATAAATCCCCTTCTTCATAGAGTTTATTAATGATATTTTGATAGTCCATTTCATTACGATTTTGACTTAGCTTATTGGCAGCTTGAATTTCTTGTACTTTCATCTTAAATCCAACAATGCCTTTGAGTTCCTTCTCTAAAATTTCCGGTGATAGCTTATCCCATAAAACTGGATTTTCTCGATGTTTTTCGTATTTTTGCAGCAACATTTTTAAGTCCTGAGCTAACTCTTCATTTTCCAAAATGCTAACTGTTCCATAAATATGTACTGCTTGATAATTCCACGTCGGGACATTTTCCTTTTCATACCAAGAGGAAGAAATATAAGCATGAGGTCCTTGAAACATGACCAATACATTTTCACAGGTTTCAAATGTCCTCCATTGGGGGTTCCCATAAGCCATATGGCCTGTGAGATAATAAGTTTCCCCTTCTTTCACTAACTGCAATGGTAAATGGGTGGCAATGGGTTTCCCTTGTTTTGTTGTAACAATCGTTCCAAAAGCGTTTTTTTGAACAAAATCCCAAATTTCTTCTGCATTTGTGACCTTAAAATATTTTGGAATATACATATTAATCCTCCTTTCAAAGGTTATATAAGCGTTTTTGTCATAATGAAGTCTTGTTGCTCTTCTTCACCCATATAAAAAGAGTGGGTACCCGTTTGAATAAACCCCATTTTCTTGTAAAACGCGATTGCATTATCATTCTTTTCCCATACACCAAGCCAAATTTTCTTTTTATTGCTCTCTCTTGCAATTTCAATTGCTTTATTTATCAATAACTTACCAAGTCCGTTCTTTTGGACTTTACTTTTTAAATAAATCCGTTCAATTTCAAGTGATTCATTGCCCATTTTTTCCGACTGTGCATCACCGGTATTGAGCTTAAGGTATCCTACGATCTCATTATGAAAAATAACAAAGTAGAACTGAGAGGAAATATTAGTTAGCTCTTTTTTTAATTGGTTTAAGTTAAATGCGCTCTCCAGGTAAGCCTCCATATTTTCCGTTGAATTCTGATCTTTAAATGCTTCGTAAAATGTTTCTATACTTATTTCTTGAAGTGTTTGTAAATCATCCATGTTGCACTTTCTAATTTCTACAGTCATTTTTATACAGCTCCCTTTAATAAATATTAATAAATTCTCTTATTTCCCTTTTTTACAAATTCCCAATCTTTTTCAACATTTTTTCTTACTTTTTGAAGTAGATTGAATAAAGTTTCAACCTCTGTTTCGGAAATTCCAGCAAGTGCTATGCTATTTGAATAATCATGTTCTCTTTTTAAGAAAGGGTAAATTTTCTCTCCCTCTTCTGTAGGAAAGAGTCTTTTAATTTTTTTGTTTTGTGGGTCTTCTCTTTTTTCTATAAATCCATTAATCACTAGCTTTTTTATAGCACGAGCAGCCGTTGTTCGATCTACTTTTATCAACTCGGCTAACTTTTCTTGAATGATTCCAGGGTTTTCACATACCCTTACAATGTACAAATACTGTCCTTTTGTAAGGTCATATTCTTTAAATTCGATATTACTAATAGAATCCAGTGCCCTAGCGATCATTCCAATTTCACGTAGAATTTCCTTCATGAATTTAACTCCTTATTTTTATTGCAATTACAACAAAAAATTATATATTTTTAATTTAAACCCATCTTATTGCAAATGCAACAAAAATTACTGCAAAACATAATTTCATCCTATAGATTAGATAATGTTTTACTCACAGTTAGCTTGGTAAACACAGTGATTGATAATCATTCTTAATTGTAATAAAATATTATTTATGCTTTCATTTAAAAATTAGGTAAGAAAGAAAAAGAGGACTAAGTATGATATCTCGTTTTTTTACATATTACAAACCACATAAACGGTTATTTTTGATTGATTTTATTAGTGCCATAATCGTTGCTATTTTAGAACTTGCTTTCCCATTGGCGGTGCAATGGTTTATTGATCAACTTCTTCCTACTCGTGAATGGGACATGATTGTGAAGGTAAGTATTTTATTATTACTAACTTATATCCTTAGTACGGTGCTTAATTTTATCGTGAATTATTTAGGGCATAAGCTAGGGATTAATATTGAAACTGATATGCGTCAGCAATTGTTTAACCATTTTCAAAAGCAATCCTTTTCATTTTTTGACAATATGAAAACAGGGCATGTGATGAGTCGTATTACGAATGATTTATTTGATATCGGAGAGTTTGCTCATCACGGACCGGAAGATTTCTTTATCGCTATCATGACCTTTGTTGGAACATTCATTATTTTATTTACAATAAACCCGATGCTTGCCTTTATTGTTTTAGTAATGGTGCCATTTTTAATTTGGCTGATTACATTTAGTAATAAAAAAATGAATCACGCGTGGAAAGAAATGTACGGAAAAGTTGCAGATGTAAATAGTCGTGTGGAAGATAGTATCGCAGGGATTCGTGTTGTTAAGTCTTTTACTAATGAAGAATTTGAATCTAAACGTTTTAAAACACAAAATGGTTTCTTCCGACAAGCCAAACTATACGCCTATAAAATCATGGCTGGAACCCATTCTAGTATTTATATGATGACTCGCCTTTTAACTCTTGTTGTACTAATTGTGGGTGCGTGGCTTTGCTTTAACGGACAACTAACAGATGGTGAATTTATTAGCTTTATTTTGTATACCAATGTATTGATCAAACCAATTGATAAAATTAGTGCGTTACTCGAGCTATATCCAAAAGGAATGGCGGGCTTTAAACGTTTTACTGAAATGTTAGATAAAAGTCCTGATGTTGAAGATCGACCTAATGCAATAACAGTTGATAAGCTAAATGGTGATATCGCTTTTCATAACGTTTCATTTAGCTATGAAAACAACAAAAAGGTGCTCGATAATATTTCCTTCCATGTAAAGGCCGGGGAAACCATTGCCCTTGTTGGTCCGTCTGGAGCAGGTAAAACAACAATTTGCTCGCTCATCCCACGTTTTTACGATGTGGAAAGTGGAGCTATAACGATTGATGACCTTGATATTCGAGATATGACACAACAATCCTTACGTAAACAAATTGGGATTGTCCAACAAGATGTCTTTTTATTCACTGGTACAATCCGAGAAAATATTGCCTATGGACGTTTAGACGCAAGCTTTGAGAAAATACAAGCAGCTGCAGAAAAAGCCCATTTAAAAGAATTTATAGAAGGATTACCAGATGGATTTGAAACAGAAATTGGAGAAAGGGGCTTAAAGCTATCAGGTGGACAAAAGCAACGATTGGCCATTGCTCGTATGTTCCTGAAAAACCCACCAATTTTAATATTGGATGAAGCCACTTCTGCACTTGATACAGAGACAGAAAAAATCATTCAAACTTCTTTAAGTGAGCTCGCTCAAAATCGTACAACATTAATCATCGCCCATCGTCTATCAACCGTTCGCGATGCCGATCAAGTGCTCGTCGTCACTTCAAATGGGATAGAAGAACGAGGAACATACGATGATCTTGTTGCAGCTGATGGAATTTTTGCAAAGCTCCACCATATTCAGTTTAAGTAGGATTAAATGTTTTAAAGGAACAATGCTTCTTAAATGTCCTTCAAAAACTAATTTTTTTAAAACGATAAAACAGGTGAGGAACAGAGTTTCTTCACCTGTTTTATTTTTTACATTAGTATGTTAATAATAGCAATTTTGGTTCTTTCAAAGTCCCGTAAACAATAGAATGCTTAATCACATAGTGCTAATATCAATCACGAATCGATACTTTACATCTGAAGCTAGTACACGCTCGTATGCTTCGTCAATTTGATCTGCAGTAATGACTTCAATTTTAGGAACAATATTATGTTTCGCACAGAAATCCAACATTTCTTGAGTTTCACGAATACCGCCAATCAAAGAACCTGCAAATGAACGGCGATGTCCAATTAAATTCATCACTCTTAGTGATAATGGTTCTGCAGGAGCACCGACATTTACAAGTGTTCCATCGAGTGTTAACAATCCTAAATAAGCATCCAAATTAATTTTTGCACTTACTGTATTAATAATTAAATCAAATGTACTCGCAAGTTTTTCAAAAGTTTCTGGGTCGCTTGTTGCATAGTAATGATCTGCCCCAAGCTCCAATCCGTCACCTTTTTTCTTCAAAGACTGGGATAAAACAGTAACCTCAGCACCCATTGCATGGGCGATTTGAACTGCCATATGGCCAAGACCACCCATTCCAATTATTGCTACCTTTTTCCCTAGTCCCGCTCCCCAATGGTTTAATGGCGAATATGTCGTAATCCCTGCACATAGTAGTGGTGCTGCCTTGTCTAGCTCAATGCTATCAGGAATTCTCAATACGAAGTCTTCGGTTACCACTATGTGAGTAGAATAGCCGCCTTGAGTTGGTTCACCATACTTATCAACCCCAGCATAGGTAGGAATATTTCCTTTATGACAGAACTGTTCTTCCCCTTTACGGCAATTTTCACATTCACCGCAAGAGTCTACCATGCATCCTACTCCTACTCGGTCACCTACTTTATATTTTGTAACGTTAGGTCCTACTGCTGTAACAATTCCTGCAATTTCATGCCCTGGAACGAGTGGATAATTCACAGGACCCCATTCCCCATGTGCTGTATGGATATCTGAATGACAGATGCCTGCAAACTTAATCTCAATTAATACATCGTTTAAATCTAGGTCACGTCTTTTAATTTCAGCAGCTCGAAATGGCTTGTCTGGACCATCGACTGCTCTCGCTTTTGCTGTTATCATAAAAAACCTCCTATAACTTATATGTTCTAGAGAATGTGTCTATACGAAAACAAGAATATCTAAATTTGACCTCATTATTTTCTTTCCACACTCTCTTCTAAAATAATGTTACTCCTTATAGTTAACTCTAGGTCAAGACATGAGTTATTTCTTTTTGAGAATCTCCTCATTCTTACTTCAAGCTAACTTTGACTTTTAGTTAGTAGCATGATAGAATCTCTCGCAACAATAGAGTTAACTCGGGGTACATATTCGTGGCAGGAGGAAAGTGATGAAAACATATTCTATAAGTGAAGTTGCAAAGGCATTAAATCTTACAGTGTATACATTGCGTTACTATGATAAAGAAGGGCTTATGCCTTTTGTAGAGCGCACTTCTAGTGGCATTCGAATATTTAAAGAATCTGATATCGATGCTTTAAGAATTATTGAATGTCTAAAAGCGACTGGAATGCCTATTAAGGAGATTAAAAATTTCATTGATTGGTGCTCTAAAGGTGATTCAACACTACAGCAAAGGTATGATATGTTTTTAGAGCGAAAAAAGCCATTGTAGAATCACAGATGGAAGCGTTAAAAAAAACAATGGAAGTCATTGAGCATAAATGCTCTTATTACAAGACTGCATTAGATGCAGGGACAGAAGGTGTTCATAAAGAACAGAAAATAGAGATTAATAATTAATTAATGTTTTCTTCGTGATGACGAGCACCATTCTTGAAATTGGTATACAAGCCAATTATAGTAAACTTGTAATTAAATTATTTATTGGAGGGAAAATTTTATGGCAAAGGTTGCATTTCTTTTAGCAGGTGGATTTGAAGATTCTGAAATGAAAAATCCTTATGAGGCAATTAAAGAAGCTGGACATGAGACAACAATCATTGGTCTAGAAAAGGGTACTGAATGTAAAGGGAAAAAAGGAACAGTGTCCTACACTGCTGAATTAGCTTCATCAGAAGCAAAAGCAAGCGACTTTGACGCAGTAGTTATTCCAGGTGGATCAGCTCCAGAAGCTTTACGAGTAAATGATGATGTTGTTCGTTTTGTAAAAGAGCTAAATGAACAAGGTAAGCTTATTTCTGGTATTTGTCATGGACCTCAAGTAATGATTAGCGCTGATATCTTAAAAGGAAAAGCTGCAACATGTTATATCGGAATTCGTGATGACGTAAAATTAGCTGGTGCAGATTATAAAGATGAAGAAGTAGTAGTTAGTGAAAACTTGATAACATCTCGTACTCCTAATGACGAACCTGCTTTCATTCGTGAAATTCTAGCAAAATTAGCATAATATAATAGATTTAATGGAGCTGGGACATAAATAAAATTCTAAATAAAAGCAAAAATCTGCTAATCAGTTTGTACCTGAATAGCAGATTTTTCACTTTTGTCCCAGCCTCAAATGTGATTTAATTTACCTACTTTAATGATTCAATTAACAATTGACTTTTATTTGCCTTAACATTTGTATCGCCCCATAATAATTCTATAGTCTTGAACTTTTCATTCCTTTACATGATACCGCCCTTTTGGAATGATTAATGGAGTATCTGAAATAGGATCTGGAATGACAACACAATCTAAGTCAAAAACAGATTTTACAAGGTCCGCAGTTAGCACTTCTGTAGGTGCCCCTTCTGCTAAAAGCTTTCCGTTCTTTACTGCAAAAATATGGTCTGCATATCGTGCTGATAAATTAATATCGTGCAATACCATTACAATCGTTGTTCCATACTTATGGTTTAAATTTGTTAGTAGGTCTAATATTTCCACCTGATAAGTTATATCTAAAAAGGTAGTAGGCTCGTCGAGAAATAAGATATCTGTTTGTTGCGCAAGGGCCATTGCAATCCATACGCGCTGCCTTTGCCCTCCTGAAAGTTCATCAATATCATGATCTGCAAATTCAATAATGTTCATAAACTCCATTGCTTCTTCTACAGCTTCATAATCTTTTTTAGACCATCCACTAAACATAGATTGATGTGGAAATCTCCCTCGACCGACTAAATCCGCAACAGTAATTCCAGCTGGAACGACAGGCGACTGTGGAAGGATCCCTAAAATACGCGCTAACCGCTTTGGGGGATAACTATTAATTGCTTTTCCATCAAGAGTAACATCCCCCTCCGTAGGCTTAATTAGTTTCGCCATCGTTTTTAATAAAGTTGATTTACCACAACCATTTGCTCCAATAATGACACTAATTTTATTTTTTGGCACTTCAAGATCAATCCCATGAATGATCGTTTTATTTTCATATCCAGAAACTAATTTGTTTACTCGAAAATCATACGTCGTACTCATTACAATTCTCCTTTTTGGTTCATTCGGATCAATAGATAAATTAAATACGGTGCTCCGAGTATCCCCGTAATAACCCCAACTGGGAATCGGTATTCAAATGCAAACTGTCCTATTAAATCTGCAAATAATACGAGAATAGCACCGATTAAACCTGCTGGGAGAATATTTGAAGAGCTAATACCTACAATTCGATTTACAATAGGGCCTGCCAAAAATGAAACAAAGGCTATTGGTCCAGTTGTTGCTGTAGCTATAGCAATCATTACTACTGAGCTTATGATTAAAGTAATTCGTATTTTACCAGTGGCCACACCAAGTGACGTAGCCATTTGTTCACCTAATTCTAACATGCTTAACTGTTTACCTAGTATTAGAATAATAGGAGTTAATATAATGACAACTATGATTAAAGGGATTGCTTCACTCATGCTTGAACCATTTAAACTACCACTTAACCATCGCAAGGCTCCTGCAATGTCCTGCTCCGAACTTTTTAAAATCAAAAATGAAATGACCGCATCCAACATTGCTTGCAAACCAATTCCAATAATTATCAATCGTCCAATTGAAAATGAACGACCACGAGATAACAAATACATAATGATTACCGTAATTAATCCTCCGATAACTGCTGCAATGGAAACAACGGCATTACTTGAATGTAGTATAACAATACAAAACACAGCGGCTGCACTAGAACCTGATGTAATCCCCAAAATATTTGGATTCGCTAATGGGTTTCGTAGCATCGTCTGAAAAATATAGCCTGCAACTCCAAAAGCAAACCCCGAAAATAGACCAGTTATCATTCGTGGAAAACGTATCGTGTTAATCGCAAAATTGGCTCCTGAAATTTCCTCACCCATTAATGATCGAATCACCACATTCACTGGATAAATCGTATTTCCTAATAACAGCATGGCCCAGCACAGAGCGACTGCAAAAACGATTAATAGAGAAGTAACAAATATCCAGCGTCTTTTTCGTCTTTGCATACCTATTTTTATAAAATTACTTTCTCTTGACGGATTTCTCATAATGACCTCACCTTCGATCTCTTAGCTAGTAAGATGAGGATTGGTGCACCGATAAATGCAGTAATAATTCCTACTTCAAGTTCTCCGGGACTTCCAATGAGTCTGCCTACTACATCGGAAAATGTTAAAATAATCGCTCCTGCTAGAGCAGACATAGGAATTAAAAAACGGAAATCTGGCCCAGTAACCAAACGCATCGCATGAGTTGCTAATAGTCCAATAAAACCAATAGGACCCGCCAATGCAGTTGTGATTGCACATAAAATTACGCCCGCGCAAATAGCAAAAAGTCGAAGTATACCCGGTCGAACACCAAGACCTGTTGCAACATCATCACCTAATGCTAAAGCATTTAATGCTGGTGCCGATACGAACGCAATAATAATCCCAACTAATAAAAAAGGAATGAAAATGGTGATAGATTCCCAAGATCCCGCTCCCACACTTCCTACTTGCCAAAATCTAAATTGATCCATCGCATATTGACTTGGAATCATAATAGCCGTTACAAGTGAAGAAAGAGCTGCAGTTGTTGCAGCTCCGGCTAATACTAATTTAATCGGCGTTGCCCCACCGCGCCCCATAGAGCCTATACCAAAAACGACAATTGTTGTGATAGCAGCTCCAATTAAAGCTAACCAAATATACTGGCTTGCTGTTGTAATATTAAAAAATGTAATACCACTTACTACAAACAAGGCTGCACCTGTATTCACACCTAAAATACTCGGGTCAGCTAATGGATTACGTGTTACAGATTGCATAAGAACACCCGCGATCCCTAACGCTGCACCACAGCACAAACTAAAGATTGTCCGGGAAATACGTTTTTGTACGACGTTCGCTCCATATGAATCTAGATTTTGATAAAATAACCCATCCATTAATTCTTGGACACTGACCACTCTAGCTCCTAACACTAAAGAAGCAACGATCGTAAGGAATAATAAAATTAACCCCATTACTAATATTAGTGAAAAATACTTCGGTACATGTAAATCTAGTTGCTTAATTTTAGAGGCTGAAGTGTTATTCTTCAATTTTATCAATTGCTTCACCTATTAATTCTAGGTATTCATCAATTGTGTAAGCGATGGAAAGCGGGTTTGGCGTTCCCGCTGCTACTAAAGGTGTATCACTTGTAATAAATGCCACAGAACCCCTTTTGACTGCTGGAATTTTTCCAAGTAAAGGATCTGCTTTAATCGTTTCGTAAAGTGCTTCATCACCATAACCAACGATTAAATCTGCATCAAATAAAGCTTCTACGTTTTCAGTACTTAATTTTAAAGAATAACTAGTTGGATCTGTAATAAGCTCCGTAATACTTTCTGGATATGTCAATCCTAATTCTTCTAAGAAGGCCGCACGCGAATCAATAGGAGTATAGATGTGTAATTGAGATAAATCTTTTGCTGAGAAGTTAACCCATACTACTTTTTTCCCTTTAATTTGAGGGTAAGCACTTAGTTTTTCTGCAATTAAATTCTCTGTATCTTTAATTAATTGCTCCCCTTCCTCTTTCAACCCCATACCTGTTGCATTTAATAATACTTGCTCACGCCACGTAGTTGCCCATGGTGCAGTTGGGTATGCAACAACGGGTGCAATTTCACTTAAAAGCTCGTAATCTTCTGCCGTAATACCAGAGTAAGCAGCAAGTATAACATCAGGGTTTGCGTCTGAGATTGCTTCAAAATCTAATCCATCTGTATCTTGGAAAACATTTGGCTCTGTTACACCAAGTTCGTCTAACTTTTCTTTTGTCCATGGTAATAAGCCACTATTATCTTGAACACCAAAGTTTGCTGCTGAAAAGCCTACCGGTACTACACCAAGTGCTAAAGCGATGTCGTGATTAGCCCATTGAATTGTGACAATTCTTTCTGGCTTACTTTCAATTACCGCCTCACCTAAAGCGTGTTTTATCGTAATTGGATATTGTGAGTCTGTTGTTTTTTCTGTTTCTGTTGAAGGTGTTGCTGACTTATTTTCGTCCTCTTCTAATGAGGGCTGACTAGAACAGCCAACTAATGCAAAGATCGCAATAATAGACAAAATCAGCATTAGTAATAAAGACTTTATATTTTGCATATTTATCCCTACCAATCTAGTTTTTTAAACCATTTGTCGATTCGTAAGTTTTAGTTAACAAACCAATCGAGAATGATTATCATTATCATAAATGTAATCCATGATTTACCTACTGTCAATATTATTTTGAATTTGTAGAAGGTTCAGTTTTACAAAATAGTTCTTCTAAAAGTTCCTTATTTTTTTCTGCGAATTTTTCATTATGTGATGATACCATTCCGTATTCGTTTGCATGAGGATCGATATACCTTTTCGCATTATTTACCGCAAGTACCGCATCTTGAAAAGTTCCAACTAGTAGATTAACTTTGTCTTCATATGAAATAATATCTCCAGCACCAAAAATCCCAGGAACTGAAGTTTTACATTGACCTTGACTAACTAAATAATAATCTTCTTTTCGCATAGGTTGAATATCATCTGCAAATGTTAACGATTTTTCGCGGTTATAGCCATGACTTATTAGAACATCATCTACTTTTAATTCATAGGTATCTCCATTTTGTGAAATAACTACCTTTTCAATTGCTGTTTTGCTGTCATTTGATATTAAAGACTGAATTTCAGCATTCAGCATTATTTGCACACCGTGTTTTTTAAGTTTTTCCACTTGAGACTCATGGGCAGTCAATTGTTCCTTCCGATAAATAACAACAACTTCTTTTGCCACAAATAAAAGCTCGACAGCCCAGTCAATCGCACCATTTCCGCCACCTGATACAAGAACCTTTTTATCCCGGAAGCGCTCCAATCCTAAAATTGTATAGTGTAAATTCGTCATCTCGTACTTTTCCGCGCCTTCTACTTCAAGCTTAATCGGACTTAAAATACCACCACCTACAGCTACAATTATCGTTTTTGAATAATGTACTTCACCCGAATTCGTTGTAATAACAAAAATATCGTTTATTTTCTCTATTTGTTCCACTTTCGTATTTAAACAAATTGTTGGTGAAAATGTGTTTGCTTGATTTACTAAGTTTTGCACGAAAAGCTGTGCCTGCATTGGCGGTTGACCACCAACATCCCAAAGGATTTTCTCAGGATAAATGTTCACTTTACCACCTAGGACAGGCTGCACCTCTAAAATTTTCGTTTTCATATTTCGTAAACCACTATAAAACGCACTATATAAACCCGCAGGACCTCCGCCGACAATCGTTACATCAAATAATTCCATGTAATCCTCCTTAAAATTATCCTCAAAGCATACACTGATAATAATTCTCAACTAATCCAATTATAGGTGATAATGATTATCAATTTCAACCTTAATTCATATTTTAATTTAAATTCAATAAATTAATTTAATGTATTTGACTACTTTGTTTCAAAAAAATATACGGTGCCTTGGAGTAATGAGCTTAAAAAAACTCGATCCAGTGTTTTGAATCGAGCCTTTCATATCTCAAATATAACTAGCCTTCCAATTGATATCGTTCAATAGGAAGGCTAGTATAATTTCTGTTTAGTTAAATGTAGTTAACTCCTCTGAAACTGCGTTTAAAAAATCGTTTTCAAATTTAATAAAGTAAAGCCCATTTACTTGTGTATCCGTCATTCCATCGATTAGTGATACTATTTCTATCGAAGGTAGTTCCACTTTATTTTCAAACAATTGTTCAAATGGAATATTACCTTCTATTTTAGTAGTAAATTGTTTTAACTGTGTTTGCGGTAATTCGTTTATCGTTTGATTTATAACTGCATCTATAAGGTTTAGTTGATCTTCTTCATCCAAGCTTCTTCTTCCTATAGTTGCTTCCACTAATAATGCCACTATCTCTTCTCCATTCAAACGATTCGTCCCTTTATTGAATTCAAATGCCAATTGAGATATCGCTCGCACTTGAATATCTTTCTCCAAGTCGTATTCTATTCCATTTACTGAATCAATCATTGATGAAAAAGTTTTTAAATCCATTACAGCATAATAATCAATTGTTAAATTAAATAGTTTAGATATTGTTCTTTTTACGTTTTCAGCTCCTTCTGAACCGTATGCATAAGCATGCGTCAATTTATCATATGAAGTAGTTCCATCATCATTTTCTAATATAGGAGCATAAGTATCACGAGGAACCGACACAACTTTCATTTCATTTTTTTCTTTACTATAAGTAAGCAAAAGATTGATAGGTATTCTGTTATTCTCATCCTTTACCGTAAATAATGCGGTAAAATCTTTATCTATTTGAGCTACTACTCCATTTGGATCAGTACTGTTATTTCCATTACTTTCGAAAATTCCATTATTGACGTTTCCTTGAAGAATCGTTGGCATAAAGAAAAATAGACACAAGCCTATCGCTAACAAAGAAACTGTCAATGGAGCGAGCCTTTTTGAAATAGATACTAAAGATTTATTTTGAGTATTATTCGATTCCATTTTATGAAGTTGTTCGAACACTTTATTGCGATCTTCTTTCGTAAATGTTAGTTCTTGATTGGACATATGGCTAACTGAATCTTTTAAACTTTTATCTTTCACTAAGTTCTGCCTCCTTTAACATCGACTCTAATCTTTGTTTCGCTCTTCTTAATCGCGTCTTCACTGTATTCACTGGAATATCTAAAATGTCAGCAATTTCATCTGTTTTTAATGAATCGTGGTAGTATAGATAAACTACTTCTCTATACTTTTTTGGAAGAGATATAATCGTCTCATTCATTTGTTCATTATTGTATTGATCAATAACGGATTTCTCTACGGATGGAAATACTGACTTTGTCGTTTCATTAATAAAACTTTTTACTTGAACCATTTTGTAATTCCAACTTTTTAAATAATCTTTACATTCGTTAATGGTGATACGATAGAGCCATGTTTTAATCTGTGCGTCATAACGAAACGAACCAAGGTTTTTATAGCATTTGATAAACGTATTTTGAACCATATCTTTTGCAATCTCTGCATCTTTTACATATGAGAATGCCAGTCGTACCAACTCGTTCCCGTATTCAATCATTATTTTTTCTAATATGTAATCTTTTTCTGACTTGTCCATTCTGCTACCCTCTCTTTCAACCTACTTCAAATTCTGCTATTAGACGATTACCAAGTCGTACTAGGTTCAAATTTATAAAAATAAATTATAAGTATTTTTTTAGCAACCCTATTAAGAAGTGATTTATAAAATTTCATAAAAAGTATCCATTTAAGATGCTTACTTGTAATTTCTATATCATTTTCCCATAGCTAGATTGTTTACAAAATGAATCTTTATAACTCATCAGTGTTGGAATCATAAAATACCCTGTTAAGTTGATCATATAATTTTGTAATCTACAGTCGATTAAGGATCAGGAAAGGAGGTTTGCAGCCCGAATTTCCTTATGCTAATTTTAGATATAAAACAGAGAAAAGAGTAATACAGACCAACCTGATTACTCTTTTCTCGGACAACATTTTTATTATATGGTTTTGAAATTACGGCTTTTGATGTATTCTCGAAAATTCATATTTAATAACGGGCTGTAACCATTTTCTTTCTTGTATAAAATTCTATACCATCCGTACCATTTGCATGAAGATCACCATAAAAAGAATCTTTCCAGCCAGAGAATGGGAAAAACGCCATTGGTGCTGGTACGCCTATGTTAACGCCTAACATACCGGACTCAATATTTTCACGGAATTCACGTACACTAGCACTGCTATCTGTATATATACAAGCCCCATTTGCAAAGCGAGAACTATTTGCTATATCGATAGCTTCAGCTAAAGTTTTCACACGGATAATGGAGAGTACTGGCGCAAAGATTTCATCTTGCCAAATCTTCATTTCTAGCGTGACATTGTCAAAAATCGTTGGCCCTACAAAGTAGCCAGTTCCATTTACTTGTTCGTCTTTACGTCCATCACGAACTAAACGTGCTCCCTCTTCAACACCTAATTCGATGTATCGAAGGGTACGTATTTTATTACTTTCACGAATGACAGGACCTAAAAATACGTTCTCGTCTAATCCATTTCCAATGACGATGTTATTTGCTTCATCGACTAAGCGCTCAATCAATTGATCTGCAATTTCTTCTTGAACAGTTACAACAGAAGTTGCCATACATCGTTCCCCCGCTGAACCAAAAGCCGCTCCAATAATTTGTTTTGTTGCGTTGTCTAGATCTGCGTCATTTAATACAATTGAGTGGTTTTTTGCACCAGCTAAAGCTTGAACACGTTTTAAGTTTTCTGTTCCTTTTTTATATACGTACTCAGCTACTGGCTGCGAGCCGACAAAGGAAATAGCTTTCACAAGTTTGTGTTCTAACAGACCGTTTACAACATCGTGTGCACCATTGACGATATTTAATACTCCCTTTGGCAATCCTGCCTTTTCAAATAATTCTACTAATCTTGCGGCTAAAAGTGGCGTACGTTCAGATGGTTTTAGAACAAATGTGTTACCACATGCAATAGCAAGCGGGAACATCCAGCAAGGTACCATCATCGGAAAATTGAATGGAGTAATACCCCCAATAACTCCAATTGGATAACGATACATACCAGATTCTAAACCGGTAGCAATGTCGGGTAGTTGTTTGCCCATCATTAACGTCGGAGCACCTGCTGCAAATTCAACACACTCGATTCCGCGCTGTACTTCTCCGTAAGCTTCGTTAAAGTTTTTTCCGTTTTCAATCGTCACTAATTTTGCGAGTTCATCCCAATTATCTACTAATAATTGTTGGTATTTAAACAGGATACGAGCACGTTGCGGGACGGGTGTTTTGGACCAGCTTTTAAATGCCTCATTTGCAGCTTGGACAGCTCTATCAACATCTTCTTTTGTTGATAGAGGTACTTCTGCAATGACTTCTCCCGTTGCAGGGTTATAGACTGGCTCTGTTCGACTTGTTGAAGATTCCACCCATTCTCCAGCAATATAGTTTTTCATTACGTTTATATTCGTAGTGCTTGTCATTTCACATTCTCCTTTTTAATAAATATGGTAGGTTATTATGAAGTAAGCGTGTTTGGTTTTCCTGAAAATTCATAATGATAACAGTAGTTATATAGGTCAACAATTTCTTGCTTCGTTGGCACTTTCGGATTGTTTGCTGGACTACCACTTGCAATGGCGTCCGTTGCCATTTTATCAAGCGACTGTTGGAATTTTTGTTCGTCAATTCCCCAGGTTTTTAAATTAGGAATATTTAAGTCGCTACAAAGCTGTTTAATTTTATTAATCGTGAGATCAGCTAACTCTGTATTCGTTAACGTTGTTGATTCTGGAGAAATCGTCCGCCCGATTGATGCTAATTTCTCAATAGCTGAATCCTTCGTATATTCAAGTACCCCAGGAAGCAACATCGCATTTGAAACGCCGTGCGGTACATGGAATAATGCCCCTATCGGACGTGACATTCCATGAACTAGCGTGACGGAAGCATTGCTAAAAGCGATTCCTGCCTGCATTGAAGCAATCGCCATTTTTTCTCTTGCATCTGTATTTTCCCCATCTTCATAGGCTACCTTTAAGTTACTTATAATTGCTTCTATCGCTGATAGAGCAAGCGTATCTGTTAGCGGTTGTGCAAGACGTGAGATATATGCTTCTATTGCATGACAGAGTGCATCAACTCCAGTGGCTGCCGTAACGGCTGGTGGAGAAGAAGTTGTGAGCATCGGATCCACGATTGCTACTTTTGGTAAAAATGCTGGATGTTTAATCATCATCTTTATATCTTCTTTTGTATTCGTTATGACTGTAACGTTTGTTACTTCTGATCCAGTTCCAGCAGTTGTTGGAATTGCAATAAGTGGCACAGGCACCTGTTTAATTGGAGATTTGCCCCCCATGTAATCCCCAATATAACCTCCATTTGTTGTTAACACGGCAACTGCTTTTGCGGCGTCAATACAACTTCCTCCACCTATGGCGACAATTACGTCACATTGTTCTACTAAACAAAGTTGAAGTGCCTCATCGACATGTAAATCAGTTGGCTCAGTATTAACATCTAGATATGAGACGTAAGATACCTCAATTTCCTTTAGAATGTTCTCACATGTTTTTACATGGCCTATTTTTTCGATAATACGATCACTAATTAAAAGCACTTTCTTTCCATAAGCCTTCACTTGTTCCCCGAGCTGGGCTAAAGCATTTTTCCCATAAAAAACGGTATTCGGTATACAAAACTCCGAAAATGATTTCATATATTTCCCCCTTATACTTTCTATGCTGTGAAAACAATGTAAAAAGAGATAATCTAAAGACATAATATTTATTAATAATTCTTTTTCTTCTAAAGTATTAATCTAATTTTAAATTTATGCTTCATCTATTAATTATCAGAAATTAGAAGAATTCCCTAACTTCACTTCAAATTAAATTATTCAAATGAAGACTTCTAAATACACTCAGAAACGAGGTATTCAAAATATCCAGTGCTTTTAAGCACACTTAGAAAATTGAAATGAAAGTAGTAGGAAAGTTATAAATTTTCGAGGATTATATTACAAGTTACATTCAAATAAATTATCGTGGGTGAACATTAGATTCTAGTAGATAGGGACAAATAATCTATGAATGAAAAATAGACGCATTTCTTATTGATAGAAATGCGCCTGACAATTGAAGCTTGTATGTACATCAAAAGAAAGCTTTGTGATTTGTTTATAGTTTTGATCAAAATTCTGGTAAGATCCCTTTCTCCCAATCTATTGATGCTCCATTTTTTTCTATATCTTTAATCCAGTAATGCCCGTTTTCCGAATTAAATAAAATTAAGTCTCTTTCATTAACCACTATCAGTTCCCAGTCATTAGGTTTTTCTGTAAAAGAAACTGTATCTGGTTGTAAATTATATGCAATTTTTGTTAATGCATCTGAAATAAAAAACGCACCGAAAACAAAACAAATTCCGAAAAAAACAAAAGCTAGTGATACAAAATTCTTATTCATGCGTCTAACCCCTCCCCTATTATTACGCATATTTAAAATACTAGTTTAAAATGATATGTATTTTTAACTATTTAGGGAAATATATTACAATTTTATTTTAACAGTAAAGATAAAAATATGAAAATTAGAACGAATAGAAAACTCAAATGTGAAAGCATTGCCCTTAATGTCATGCGGTGGTACTTTACACAGCAATAATTATTACTCACTTTCTTACCATTTGACATCATCAGTTCTTCTTCCTATGAATTACAAAACTTTTTATATTCCATTATATTTTTTTATTTAATTGAAGCAGAATTGTATCTTTTTTTATTAATTGGGAAAAAATAATACTGAAAACGAAAAGGGAGGATTGCAAATGGAAGCAAATATGAGTGTTGAAGAAGTTGTAAGTAAAATTGCTGAATTAGTGAAAAAAGAAGGACAGCCACTACGAAAGAAACAGGTAAAGAAGTCAAATCCAGAGTTAATGAAAAATGCATTGTATTATTTTCCGAGTTGGGAAGATGCAATGGAAAAAAGCATCAAATCATAATCTACAGCCATAGGTGATATTATTACTAAGGTTGGATATGAACTGTTTCCAGCCTTTTTTAATTTAGGTATAATGATAACAGTATCCCCTATCTTAATTTCTTTCACACTAAAATCTCCGTTAATTAACTTATCTCAGATTCGACAAAAGCTTATCTAAAAGAATACCGTAACAAACGGCTAATAGAAAATGTAACGATAAAGCATAATATATATTTGAATTATCGGGAATCAACGGGTGTATACAGGCAAACAAAACAGCGAATATTGGGTCAATAGCCGCCCATGGATGCTTTACTGGTTGAAGTATCAACTCATAAACAATAATTGCTAAACTGAATAATGGTAACCAAAAAGTAAATCTTTTTAGGAATTTCAATAATATCCCCACCGTTAACGAAGGTTTAATTTAAGTACTTTATTTAAATTTAAAATGCGCATTACTCATATTCGGGAGAGGTGCTCAATTGTTGAAGATATTGGTTACATCTTTTTTCATGTTACTAATAATGCTCTTTTAGTTAAAAATCTTTATTATTAAACTTATTAAGATTAATAGAGCGGTTCCACCGAAAATTCCACCAAACATAATATAGCCTATTATCTTTATTGGTAAAGGGAGGTTACCACCTTTGCTTATCGGATAGCCCTCTATTTTGTTTAAATGTTTCGTTGCATCATTAAAAGGTTCATTAGGTCCTTCATCATGACTTGGCACTTTCACCCCTCCTTTATTCAAAGAAACTTCACGTTTATTCTAAATAAAGTTTTTGCAAATACACCCAAATATTAACATAAATACACAATGATTCTTGTGTCGTTTAATTTAGAAATTCAAAGTTTTTTAATTGGCTTTATCTGTCTATTCACTTAAACACTTTTTTACTTTTGGGTTTTGTTATTTCAAAACTATGCTTCACCATATCATAGATTTCAGCTTTTGGTAAATCCCCATCAAGAATTACAGTGTTCCAGTGGTCTTTATTCATGTGGTAACCCGGTTGAACATCTGCAAAAGTATTTCGTAAAGTGCCAGCATAATCGGGATCGCATTTCAAATTTACACAAAGATGACCATTACGATTAAATATAAGAGCAAAAATTTTCTTATTTTCCCTGTGTCGAATTGCGGTCCACCCTTCTCCAAATGGGTGATCTTCAAAAGAATTCGGATATGACAAACAGTGTTTTATAATTTCATTCATGGACATAAATACTACCTCATTTCTTTAATATTAAATTTCACAGATTTTGCTACCTTCTTTAAGTATAAATGGGAAATGTAGCCAAACTAATTGATAGAGAAAATTGTCTTTTGTGTATTTGCGATGAAACAGTGATGAAAAATCTAGATGAATTTTATTTGCTTCGTACTGCTCAATAAAATATTGTGGAAGGGAATTTGTTTCAAAAAGTCGATAAAGTAAAAAGCGATTTGGTGCCAGAATACTTCGTACGACTTCAATTAACGGAAGAATATAGTTTTTGTTATTAGAAGAAACAATAAAGCTGCGTGACATATCCTTATCATTTGTGCCGTAAATGCTCCATTCTTTCTCGAAATAGCTTACACTACTAGGATAAATAGCCATTTCAACTTCTTCTGTCCCTGTTGGTGCGATTCTTTAGTTTATATAAATGTTCGAAATCTGCCAAGATACCAAGCGTTCTAACAATTAAAGAAATTGTTTTTATGCTTTGCCATTAGTACTTGATTAGAGCTTATCGCTTTTTTATTAATTTCAACACCAATCTATTAACGCCCTTTTATCGTTTTAGAAACTACGCCTAATTCTCTCATTATTTGTTAATTAATTTATGGATTACTTCTAAAATATTTGGTTTGTTAGAATTTTTTCTAGGGCTTCATCCATTTTACTTTGTGAATGCTTAATTTCATTTAATTCATCTATTAAATTTCTTATAATTTGTTCATTTATTTGATTTATTTCTTTTTTTCTATTACGTTATCAAAAATTTTTTCTAATTCATCTAATTGATTTTGAGTAAAAGCAGGCAATTCTTCTGTACTTGCAGTTAAAACTTGTAAATCCAGTTTCAGTTTACTGTTATTTTGCAAAAACAAAACAAAAAAACTCAATATTGTTATAAAACCAGTAATTGCAGAAAACAAAGTTTCAAATTGACTACCATAATTATTACTCCAAATTATATACACCATATATGAAAAACTTAAACAGACTAATATAACTCCTAGCCACACAAAAATATTTGAAATAATAATTTGCCGATTAATCATTTTAATTTCTTCTTGATTATTCATAGTTATCCCCATTTCAATTAAAATTTACCTACCTCTTTTTATACTACCTTAACTGAATTACCATCTCTATTAAAGAATTCACTAAAATACACATCATAAAAAATATCTTAAAATTTTTGATGGGATCCCTAAGACTCTCCCATAGCCTTTCAAACCTCCTTTAATCTCGCTTTGGATTAACCCCTCTATTAACTCAATACCAACCTGACTTTGTAGTTTCATCCTTATAGATATTTTTTACTTCAATGGACAGAGTCTCTGAAAATGCAATATCAGATTTAATCTTTACTAGTCTCTACTATTATTGCCTCGGTAAAATCTTGTTTCTTATATTTGATCTTCAATTACTCTATTAAGAATCTTTTATTACACTACTTCTAACTTCGACTCTTCATCACTTTTAATTAGTAACTAAAAAATCACCTAAGTCATAATTTCAAATAATTGGATAATGCCTTTTTCAATAACAAAAAAACTCGATCCAAGAATTTTGGATCGAGTTTTTTAATGTTAGTTTTCGACTTTGTTGTCATTCAACAACAAAATTTTTGTGAATTATATTTAATGATGTCATAATTTTATATGTAATTCAGATGAATTTATAAGAAAAAGATGTCACTTTTTATAATAACAATTTTCATAAACCATCACTTTTATACTTCAAACTGTCATAAAACGTTTTCAATATAAATTTATTCTTTATTTACTTTAAAGTTTTGTTTATATTTTTATCTTCTTCTAAATCATTTAATATTTTTTTAATGAATGAACGAATTCCTTTATATATACCTTGAGAACTTTTCAATGTCGATTCTTTAACTCCTAAAGACTCACTTAAAAATGAGTAATCTACCCTACCATACTGTTTACATATATTGATAATTGCATTTTCCAAATTTCTCCTTCTGATTTCTTTTTGTTCATATTTGCTTATTTTTGCTGATTTGGAAATAAATTCAGATACCTCTGGATAATTGATTTTTATATATTTTAAAGACAGCCCAATAAATTTATATACTTCATACACAAAAAATTGCTCTTCAGAATTCTTTTTACTTTTTATAAAATTATCTATTTTTTCAAAAATAATTGCCTCTTCTTCTGCTTTCTTATTTAATATATGTTCTAATTTTGCGTCATTTATCTTTTTATGTAAACCATGATAATATAAAGTTTTATCTGTAATATCTAAACTAGCAGCAATTTCATTTATCGAAATGTTTTTGTTACTATTCTCCAGTTCCTTAATTACACCATTCATATTATTTTTTATTCTTTCTTGATTTACTCTATTTGTTACTCGTGAATTATCTTCTAAATATATGTATTCTTGAACTTTTGGATGCCAATAATAATAGAATGTTGATAAATGATCCCATCCAAAAAGCCTTGATGCTTCTTTTGCTAATAAATGATGGTTTCTCCAAAAAGGCTTTAGTAAAAAAAAATCTTCTTTTAATCTAACATTCTTAAATTCCCTGATTTTCAACTTTATATTACAGAATGGATTATAACGATAAAGATACCCTATATAATAGTAAACTTTATATTCACTCATTTTGAGGCGCCGACCTATTTTTTTTACAGAAACGTTCATTTCTATTAAACTATTGACTTCAAATAATTTATTTTTAGAAATGTATATATCTTCCCATTTGGATAACTTTTTATTAAAACCCCACTTAAACCAGCAATTTGTACATATCCAAATAGAACTATACAAATATAGCTTTGGCACATATTTCCCCTTTGAGGAGTTTACCAAATCCATCATATTTCGATTAGTATTAAAAGATTTACACCACGTAGATTTACATTTTATTGGACACTTCTTCATCTTTTGATTTTTATTAAATAAAACTCTCACAAAGGACATAGGAACTTTCTGAGAAATTAAATTACTAATTTCAATATTTTTTTCTCTTAATGTATTCAATATAAAACCTAAGCTTAATATTTCATTGGACTTATTCCTTACAAGAGCTAATAACTTTTTTACTTGGGAAGGAGTGAAGAAAGGGTGCTTCTTAGAATTTATCTTTGTATTTTCCGGAGTAGCTAAAAACAATAATAACAATGCTATTTTTCTATGTAATGATTGAGGAGGATGATGAAAATTACTATCCACTTCTATAACAGCAGTTGTTAAAATTCCCCAATCCCTATGAATTCGTAATTGCTTTTTTACCATTTCAATATCCTCTAGAGGCATATCTATTTTGTCATACAACAGTTCCCCACAATAATTACAATTCATGTATTCTAAAATGCTTTTGTTTACATATGGTTGCTCACATCCACAGTTATTACATTTAGACTCAATCCTCGTAAAATGTTTATCACACATATGTATTTCCTTCACTTGCCACAATAGTTTAAAAACCCCATCTTCTTTTAGACAACTTCTACAATACCGACGGTGTTTAACATCAATCTCTCTACTAAAGATTCTTTTGTTTGAACCAGGGTAAAACAATTCAACAAATTTCTCAAAAGAATGAAGCTTCAATCTGTTAGAATGAATATTTAATAAGTCTGATAAATTATTTAAATGAACAATATCACTCGGAAATAAATCGAATGTATTTGATAAGCTAAAACTGAGCCACCATCGCAGTTGAAAAGTGAGCCACTTTTATATGAAAATAATCCTAACTTTATAGAGTTAGGAGCGTATAGAGGTGATTTCATTGGAGAAGAAGCAGAAAGTGTTACTTGCCTTTCATCAAGAAAATAAGAGTCAACGTCAAATTGCGAAGGAGCTTGGAATTTCCCGAAATACTGTTAGAAAGTATATTCAAGAGGATCTTGAAAAAAGAAAGCAAGATATTCGAGAACTACCTATTACAGATAACTATGTAACTCCTCCGTCGTATAAGAAACGAAAAGGAAATAAACGCGCATTAACACCTACGGTGATGAAACGTATTCGAAAAATGTTAAAAGATAATGAGTATAAACGGCAAAATCAGATGCACAAGCAACAGCTAAAAATGATTGATATTCATGAAAAGCTATTAGATGAAGGTTTTGAAATTAGTTATACCACTGTTAGAAATTTTGTGAATAGTGAGGAGAAACGTCAAAAAGAAGTCTTTATTCGTCAAAAGGCAACTGCTGGTCATGAGATTGAATTTGACTGGGGAGAAGTAAAATTATTCATTGATCAAACATTACGTTCTCTTTCAATGGCGGTATTTACCCTACCATATAGTAATGATAGATTTGCATATTTATATGAATCTGAAACAATGGTGTGCGTACAAGATGCTCATGTAAAATGTATTGACTATTTAGGCTTTGTACCAGAAGTTTTTACGTACGATAATATGCGGACAGTGGTAAAGAACTTTATAGGGACTGAACGTGAGATTACAGATGGTATGAAAAATCTATCGATGCATTATCATTTTAAAATACGACTATGTGAACCGAGAAAAGGAAATCAGAAGGGGCATGTGGAGCGGAGTGTAGAATACATCCGTCGGAAAGCATTTGCCCATCGAGATACGTTTGCAAGTCTAGAAGAAGCTCAGGCTTATCTAACAGAAATCATCATGAAATTAAACTCTCGCAAACATTATAAGAAAAATCAAACGCACCATGAATTAATGTTAGAAGAGCGTACTGCTAGACAAGTAAGCACAGATATTATTCCATTTGATGCTTCTGAGTTGTTTGAATTTAGAGTGGACAAATATAGCACGATTACTTATAGACAAAATCGTTATTCTGTTCCAGAAGGACATGTTGGAGAATGGGTGAAAGTAAAAGCGAGTGCGGAAAAAATTCTTATTTTTAGTGAAAATGCCTGTATTGCGACACATAAGCGAAATTGGCAGATCCATCAATGGATAATGGATATTTATCATTACTTACGGACATTTGAAAAGAAGAAAGGTGCATTGGCCCAAAGTGAATGTTTGAGTCAAGCACCAACAAAAATAAAAAAATTATACAAAGATTATTATATTGGAAATGAGCGAGATTTTCTAGAGTTACTTATTTATCTAAAAGAACATAACAATCTGGAAAAAGTCTTAGCAGCGATTGAACAACTTAAGAAGAACCCTATGGTTCAAATAACAACAGAGAAAATTATTTTCATAGCTAGTCAAGGCGAATACATCCATAAAACTGTACATTCCAAAAACGAGGTCACCACCCAATCTCTCGAAAATCTTTCAGCCATAACAGCATTATTTGAAACGAAAAAGACAGGGGTGCTTCATTAATGGATAAGCTACAAGAAATGATTGAGATGTGTAAAGAACTTCGATTACCAAGCATTCGGGGATTTATACAGGATGATGATATGTGGAAACAATATCAGACAGCAGAAGATTTCTTATACCATGCACTAGTGCAAGAAATGGAAGATCGAGAAGTGCGAGCAAAAGCGAATCGCATTCGATCCGCAAATTTCCTGAAAAGAAATTATTAACTGAATTAGAGTTTGAGAGATTACCGCAAAATGCGGCCTCTCGCCTCCCGCATTTAAAGAAATTGGACTTTATTCAAGAAAAACAAAACGTCTTATTAATTGGCTCACCTGGAACAGGTAAAACCCATATAGCAATAGGTTTAGGAATTGAAGCTTGTTTGGCAGGATATAAAGTATTTTTTACAACGGTATCATCTCTAGTAAACCAGTTAAAGAGAGCCGTTCTGAAAGAACGTTACGCTCATTTGAACTGAAGTTTGAAAAATATGATTTAGTAATCATTGATGAATTAGGTTATATCTCCTTTGATAAAGAAGGAGCCGAGTTATTATTTACTCATCTTTCCCTTAGGGCGGGACGAGCATCCACCATCGTTACAAGTAATTTATCATTTGATCGGTGGGAAGAAATATTTCATGATCCAGTTTTAACAGCAGCTCTAACAGATCGATTAACACATCGAGCTTATATGATAGACATGGTTGGACCATCTTATCGAATATTAGATACAAAAGAATGGCTAGAGAATAGTTCGGTTTAAGTGGCTCAGTTTTTAATTAATAAATGGCTCAATTTTTACTTGCGAAATACAATCGAATTTATTGTATTGACCTCTATCAACTTTATACATTCCTTGTTTTTGTACTAAATGCCATATTTCCGAAATACTATTTATACCATTTAGATTTGCTGTCCTAATGAGATAACTTGATAAAGACTCCCCCTCTATCAACTTAGGTCTAATAGTGAATCTTCTTATAATCTTCATGAAACTCTACCTTCCAAATTTAATCCTTATATTGAGAAATTATTGGTTCTTTAAGAGTGCCTAATTTATCTGCAATAAATCGAGTTAATTCCTTATCAATTCTCCACAAAACGGTTCTTCCAATTTTTAAGTACTCATATAATCCTATAGAGGAAATATTTTCAGAACTCGTTTCAATAAAATAAAGCTCTACCTTATTTTTTATTTCCTCTTTCAAGTGATTCAACCTTAACTCTCTCTGCTGCCTTTTAACTGTTGCTATATACTTATTCCCTCCCCAATTGCGTATTGTTTCAGGGGAGACTTTTAGCTTAGTACATACATTCTTAATTGAGATATCCTCATTTATTACAAACATATTATCTACAGTATTCTTCACTAATAAAAACTGTGAGTTATTATTGGGAATATAATCCTTTTTATTCGAGTGATCTTCTTTATTATGCAATTCATTTATAACATCAATGTGGTATCTATAGATTAAAAACTCATGGTAACTTTCCCATATGTTCCATTTTCTAATTTCCTTTAATCCTACGTCTTCTATAACTCCATTGAGAAATTTTTTTAATTTATTTGAATCCATTATAAAATCTTTAGAGAAGGCACACTTAGTAAGTACATTCCTACTTTTGAAATAACATATACACCTTTTTGATTTATCAATCGACATTTTTAAATAAGAAGCGAGCTGTTTCATACTAATGTTTGTTGTATTAACAGCAATCAAATCATTATATGCATGTATAAAATATGTTCGTTCTACAAGCTGCTCATTATAATTAAAGGCATATTCACAACCACATTTAGTACAAAGAAGATAATATTTTAATTCTGTCCCATCATTTTTCTTTTTCTTACTGGTTCCAGTTTTAACTAAAGAGCCCATTTTTCCAAATGAAGAACACCAAGGAGCCATACATGAAACATTTTCAATTTTCCTTTTAGGTTGAAGTCCTGTTATAAAAGTATCTGGAATTTCCAAGTCACATAATTGCTCCAAACTAAAATTTCGTTCTTGTAAAATATTCAATACAATACTCATGTGCAAATTTTTTCGACGTCCATTTGTACCTCTTACATGCTGAAGCAAGGTGGGTAATGAAGTATATTTGTTCAAATTTTTAGTAACTAGATTTCTATCTAACTCTATTTTAAATTCATTCAATAAATACAATAACCTAAGTGGAATCTGATCTATATCAATAGATAGAGCATTTTCTCCCAATAAAAACTCCCAAGATTTTATTATATGAGTATTTATTTCTACCTCTACATTCTTATCAAGTATAATTTTGCTATTTCTTAAAGCAAAATTACAATGAGGGCATAGACCAATATAATCTACTTCCTTATAAAATATATCTTTATAGCAATTTTGACACTTATCTAAAAGAAGCCTATTATGTTTCAAACATACATTAACGTCTTCAACTTTCCATAAAACCCTATAGTAATTATTTTCTTTTAAACAATCCGGGCAATAATATAACTTTTTTCTAATTAGATCTGTGAAATTTCTCACTCTAGAAAAATTCTCTGTAGTAAATTTCTTTATCACTTTAAAAAACGTTTTATTAAGTAAATCCGTTTTATCTAAATTATTTAGCTTTGCAACTTTTCTAATATCAAGAACATTTAATGGATAAAAATCAACTAAATCTAAATCACTTTTTTGTAGATAATGTGAATTGCTTGTACTAAAACTGGAACAGAATTTTAAAACATCGATACCATTAGCATAAGCTAACCTATTTAAAAAACTAGATAATAATTCATCCTCATAAGGTCTAACTCTTATTGTTAAGAATTGTGTTTCCAAAAGTAACCTCTCCAAAAGTTTTTAATACAATTATTCCCTTTTGGTTGAGGTATATACTTCCTTTTTTACTTCTCACCTATGTTATCATCAATAAAATCACCCTGTATAATTTTATATGCTTCATCCAGTACATATGGCGATAATATAGCGTTATTAAAGTCATTGAAGGACTCTTGAAAAACCCCCAACAAATCAAACGCTTCCTGAATAATAGGAACTAAATAACCCACTTTTCCTTTACTTTGATAATGAAGTATTTGGGGCAGTCCTGTTTTCAAATCTCCTAATCCTATTTTATGGGGAAATTTCAATTGCTCTTCTATTCTATTTAAAAATGTACAAAATTCTTCATTACACTCTATAAAACGATCAATGGAGCGTGGGCGATATCTTGACTTATATTGTTCATCTAAAGTTCTTAATTCTGCTGCTTCAGGTGTGCCCATTAAAACTAATGTAACATTCGTTTTATTAGCCATGTGTTTTATAGCATCCATAGCTGTATTTTTATTAACACCGGATGTTTGTATATTGTTTATTTCATCTATTATCACCATTTTCACTCTTTGTCTATCAATTAAATGATAAGCACGAACCTTCAAATCATTAGTCTTTGGTACTCCTCCTAAACGAGGAGAGCCTAATGCATAAATTAATTCATGATAAAATTCTAATAAGGTAAATGGGTGAGGGGTTTCCATATAAATTACTGGTTTAATATCAACTTCTGTCCCGTCTTCTTCGGTAACGGTATATCCTGGATATCTTTGAATATAGTTCTCCGCCATTATAGTTTTACCAACATTTGATGGTCCTGTAATAAAAAGATGTCTTGTTTTCCCTATCCTTTTCATGTGAGAATCCATAACTCTATAAATTGATTCAGCATAGGGAAGATCTACATTTAAATTTAGGACTCTATCAGCAAACTCCAAAAAAGGATTGTTCAACGAATTATTTACCATTACACTTTTTCACTTCCCTAATTTTTATCCGCATTCTCATCAAATATTTTTATTGCATTAGCCATTAGCTGTTCATAGGTGATTTCATTTTTCCTATTAACTATCTCTTTTTGATTTATATTAGTTACCTCAACTTCCCATTCCATTCGTTCCATTTGTTGTCTTGTTCTTCTATTCGTTTTATACATTTTTTCAATATCTTTATGAAGAGCTGCTTTTGCTTGAAGGATTTGCTCTCCTGTAGCAATTTTATTCCTTCTTAATTCTCCCTTGTCTTTTAAATGCTTTAGTAACAATTTAAAAGTATAAGCATTCATTCCTTGTACAGATTCATAAGGTGGAGAAACAATATTAACTCTTACATAATTATCTTCATTTGGAGGTTTAATATATATGTATGAAATATCATCAATATCATATTTCACAATATACTTAACCTCCCTTTTATCTATTAAGTGAGATAATGAATTCGATCTATATATACGATTATCAATTCGAATACCATCTCTTGTATAAGGCTTAAATACTGATGGTAATAACGAGACTTTAAACAAATCTTCATCCTCTGGTTCTATAAAATCAGGTAAACCACTCTTCTTTAGCCCTTCATGAAAACGTGCCATTGGCGAGTTACAATCTATCGGCAGTCCTTCATGCTTCTGAAAATGATAGATATCCGTTATATACTTAGTTAAAATTTCTTTAACATTCTCAAGGCTCAATAATGCATTTTCTGTTGAATCATATTCACCTTTTTGAAAAATATTACTTTTAGTTGTACCATGTAGATTGTGTAAAACCTGTGTATTAATTGTGCCAATTAATCTTTCAATAGTTCCTCCATACCGAGGAGTTGCTACTGGTCGAAACCTAATATGCGACTCTAGCGTTTCATTAACTAAGCGCTCAATCGCTATATTACTAAATTCAGGACCATTATCAAATTGTATACTGTACGGTTTACCAAATACTTCCCAATTGTTAAAAGTTCCATATTGTTCTTTTGTATTTTTAAAAAGAACACCCTGTTGAATTGCTTTTCTTACCCTATTTGCAGAAGGGGGTTCAAATGAAATATACATACACCAAACCACTCTTGAATATACATCAACTCCTAATGTAATCCACGGCCTTCCCTTAACAACACCATTTTTTTCATCAATAACCTCTATATCCATTCGAGTATGATCTATTTCTACTAAATGTAACGGATAAAGAGCTTCATTATTAGCAAATCCACGATTTACTTCTTCATATTTATTTAAAGCCTTACTACCAAATCGCATTCTTTCAACTACTTTAGTCGAAATCCGTTCAAATATTTTATACATAGTCTCTGGTTTAATTGGTGGAATCCCATTAATTGAACATTTTATATTTATCAACTCTATAATCTTGGCTTTATTTTTACGTTGAAGGGTAAGGTAATCATTTTCAATCACTTCTTTAATTATTGGTATATATACATCATTCAGGCGGAGTTGAATTTGATCTAGTATCACCTCTGGATCTTTAGGGTGATTAATTATTAAAGTTTTATTATCACTACGGTATTTATATCCTGTTCCGGCATTAGATACTAACCCTTCTTCCCCAAGTCTAGGATTCTCAGTAGCAACTTTGCGATAATTCGATAAATACCTTTTTATTGTCCTCTCGGAAAGAGAATTTTTTATTGCCAATCTCTCTATTAGTAACTCTTGTTTTAACTTCTCTGGATTTTCATTTTCGTTTAATAAATCTTTATAGTTCTCAAGAAACGCTACAAAAGAAGGAAAATGATTTTGTTTTAATTTTTCTAGTAATAACAAGGGTTTAATAATAGTTAACCGTTTAGATACTTCCTCTCTTTTCTTTTCATTTAAAGAATCTAAAACTGAAAAGTAAACACTATTATCATTTTCAATATTTCTTTTTATTGTTCTTACAGTATGAAAAGATGGGTTTGTTATTAGTTCAAAGTAATTAATTGAGATTGCATCTCCACTTGTATCTTTTCTTTTTAAAGTAATAATAGGTGGGTCAATCGCTAAAATTATATATGTCATACCATAATAAATTACTTCACCATTTAATTTTAGTTCACTAGTATTCAAATAACTCACCATCCAAATTTAGATATGGTAGTAGCTCTTCGTTTAGCTTTTTTAGTCTAACTTCGCTATACTGGTCAATTTCTTTTGTAATATTGATTTGTAAAAACCCTGTTGCAATAAGATGATAGATAGCAGGTAATATTAGGAGGGGGTTCACTTTAGGAGAGAAACTAGAAGCAAGTTCGTCTATTGTTACACCCTTCATGTGTTCTACGCGATAAATTATTTCAGGTATCCACTCGTCAAACCTCTTACGTTTACGAATGGCTCCTTGTAAAAACTTAATATTATATAAAATGTTCTTCGGTAGTTTCTTAGGATAAATAACCTTGTATTCCCACTGTCTTTCGGCCGCATATTTTTGACATGCTTTATTTGTAAGGACATGTTTTTTACTTTCCTGTGGTGACTCTTTGATTTGAAATATCGTTGGTTTAAACCCATTACCAAATACTAAGACATCAGGAACGTGAATCCAGCTTTTTCTATCCCCTTCTTTTGTAAGAAAAGGCACTTCTATTTCTAATGGTTGTACATAATATCGCTCTACTTCTCTCGCCAATTCTAAGAAAAAGTAAAATAGACATTCTCCCATCGATTCATACTCAATTGTCCTCTTCATTTTATTGCTGTAAAAAGAACCAGTAATATGATGTATTTTCCAGCTTAATTTATTACTAACTTTCCTTTTGGGAAAATACTCCATTTCTTTTTCTCCCCATTGATTATTTTGCATATATTTTTTTGACATTGGACCCTCCTAAATACAAGTACATAATAATAATCTAAAAACAATCTAGCTCGCACTTCATTTCATTTGAAAGTATAATTATGTTTATAGATATAAACTAACTAACAGAATATTATAAGTTTAACTTTATAAATATAACTATAGTTATATTATAACCAATCTTTAGAAATTTTTTCAATATGGAGAAGAAAATCATGGAAAATATAAATGAGCGTATTAAAAGTTTGAGAAAGTTACTTAATTTAAATCAGACTTCCTTTGCTAAAGCTATTGGTATTTCACAAGCAGCATTAAGTGATCTAGAAAAAGGGAAATCTAAACCATCTATTGAAACTTTAATTTCAATTAGTGATAAATTTAATATCTCTATTGACTGGATTATTAGAGGAAGAAAAACCGGGGAGGAACAAGGGATAGGGAAATTCCCTATTCATTTTGATAAATTATATAATATAGTAATGGATACGATATGGGAGGAAAAAGATACTCTTACTGCTGAATTTAATATCCCACTAGAGGACATTCAATTTGCCTTAAGAAGATTTATTATTAGCTTTTATAGATCTGAATCTGAACGGACAATTGACGATAAATATATTATCGCAATGTTAGACCTAATCACTACAGAAGATAAAGAATATATTCTTAAACTAGTTCAAGACATCATACTTTTTAAATATAAATCTGAGTTTCAAAAGCCCGATATTAGTTGATTTTCTTAAATGAGAAGATTTATTTATAACCACTATCGAGTTTTCCAATACTGCAATCCCATTTGAAGAAAAAGAATGAATATGTTGTTGATTGATCTTAGGATTGGCAGTGGTTTGCATATGCATTTACTCCACCAAATTCCGTATTTTCAAGAAACACACAACTATCGTACGAAGACAACGTCATAACTACAGCATAAATCTCTTTATGCTCGCGTGTTTCAAACGGTAAGTTAATTTTAAGGAGAGAAATATGATGAAAAGTGAAATCCCAATTATTGTTTGTGCCTACTTAAATGTAGTTGGACACTGCTGTTAAGTTACAAAAAAGTTGTATACTGCATGTACAACTTTTTTCCCTTCTTAATTTAAGGACTTAAAAAAATATTCTTTTATGTAGAGTTCATTATCGAATACGAAAAATCCCCCGTAGTTTAATAGGAGAAGCTAAAGTAAAAAAACACCTAATTGGCATTAGGTGTTCTCCTGGAATGATGTATCTACTAAAAGAAAATGTAATACATTGTAATATATGCTATAAGTAAACCGCTTGATAATGATCATAGCCTTGTTTACTTCTAAATTACTTTTCTTTTTTAAGAAAGAGTTTTTAGATGTTCAACAATATACTTAGCATCAAAGCCTACCCCTTGCAAAATCGCAGAACCGCGTCGATATTGCCATGGTAAACCAATGAAATATAGTCCTTTCACTTTTGTAATACCTCGTTGATGAGCTATTTCCCCTTCCTCATTAAACACTTCTCTTAACTCTAGCCAAGGGTATTTTAAATCAAAACCTGTAGCCCATATAATGTTATCGACCTTTAGAGTAGTTGAATCTTTAAAGGTTATTTCGTTATGTATACCATTCATCACTCTGGGCTTTACGAAAACTTCTTTTCTCTTCATTGCATCTTTCAATTCAAAGCCAAAAATAGGATCTCCCTTTTTTTGAATTACTTTTCCTAAAAAGGAATTCGTACTTGCCTTTAATATTCCGAATTGATCTAACCACCAATACATGCTTTTATTGAAAAACACTAAAGGTAGAAAGGATAACTTTTTGCTAATCGCTAAATATGTTTCCTTTTCTTTTGATAATTCTACTGCAATTTGAGCTCCACTATTTCCTCCGCCGACTACAAGAACGTTCCCTTCTTTTAACTGAATCGGTTTTTTATATTGTGAAGAATGAAGCTGTTTAATGTCACTGGATAATTTCTGTGAAAATGCGGGTATTCTTGGGGTTTGGAATGCTCCAGTTGCTATGATAAGATTTTTAGATTGAAGTATACCTTGATTTGTTTCTATGTAAAATATGTCATCCTGATGTTGTACCTTGATTACTTCAGTTTGTAACTGAATGGGTAGGTTAAATTCATTTGCATATTGCTTTAAATAACTAACGATTTCATTCTTAGTCGGAAAACCATGTGCATCGCCTTCAAGTGGTAGTCCTGGTAAAGCATCATACATTCTTGGGGTGAATAATACTAAGGAGTCATAACGGTTAATCCAACTTTCGCCTATTGCCTTTCCTTTATCTAAGATTAAAAATTCATGCTTTAGTTGTTTTAAATAATACCCTACAGATAGACCAGCTTGACCTGCTCCTATTACTATCGTCTCAATCACTCATGTCACACCCTTCATCTTTAAAAATGGCTTTCCAATTTGGAAAGCCATTTCATTACTCTTTTACTCTCATTAGTCGCATGCTATTTAATGAAACTAGGAGTGTGGCTCCCATGTCTGATAGAATCGCGATCCAAAGAGTTAGCCAACCAGGAACCACTAGTAGCAGTGCAAGCACTTTAATACCTATTGCAAAAGTAATGTTAGCCTTAATAATATTTAATGCTTTACGACTTAACTTAACAGTGAATGGGAGTTTTCTTAAATCATCCGCCATTAATGCAACATCAGCAGTTTCTAAAGCTGTATCAGTACCTGCTCCACCCATTGCGATACCGACTGTAGAAGCGGCTAATGCAGGAGCATCATTTACACCGTCACCTACCATTGCGACATTACCAAACTCACTTCTTAATTGTTTAATATAATTTAATTTATCCTCTGGCATTAATTCTGCTTGGATTTCTGATACTCCTACATGACTGCCAATTGCATTTGCAGTACCTTTGTTATCACCTGTAAGCATAATTGTTTTTTTGATGCCAAGTTGATGTAACTTTTGAATAATTTCTTTACTTGATTCACGGACTTCATCAGCTACCGCAATAACACCTAAAACTTCCTTGTCTGTGCCTATTACCATCGCTGTTTTACCCTGATTTTGAAGTTCAGTTACTACTCTCTCTAGGTTTGTATCAAAATTTGATACTGTTAACTCCTTAAAGAGTTTTGGACTACCAATATAATAAGTTGTGCCATTAACTATACCCATAATTCCTTTACCTGTGATAGAAGAGAAATCCTCAACTAAAACATCAGAATATGAGATATTTTCCTCATCTGCTTTTTTTATAATCGCTGAAGCTAGAGGATGCTGCGAACTGGTTTCTAAAGCGGTAATAACTGCAAGTAAGTCATTTCCATTTACGTTTTTGCTTAACACTTTATAATCTGTTACTACTGGTACGCCTTTTGTTAGTGTACCTGTTTTATCAAATGCAATTGCCTTTAAGGCACCCATTTCCTCTAGATACACTCCACCTTTAATAAGGACACCTTTTTTGGCAGCATTTCCAATTGCTGAAACAATTGATATCGGAGTAGAAATTACAAGTGCACAAGGACAACCAACAACTAAAACTGATAATCCTTGGTAAACCCAAGTGGACCAGCTACCATCAAAGAATAAGGGTGGTACAACTGCAACTAATGCTGCAATAATCATAATAGCTGGTGTATAATACTTCGCGAATTTATCAACAAATGCTTGGGATGGTGCACGTTCAGCTTGTGCTTCCTCTACAAGTTCGATAATTTTTGAAATCGTTGTATCTTCTACTAATTTTGTGATTTTTACCTCAAGCAAACCTTCTTCATTTAGAGTACCTGCAAATACTTCATCGTCAACTGTTTTCCCAACAGGAACCGATTCACCAGTAATTGCTGCTTGGTTTACAGATGAGTTACCTTTAATAACAACACCATCCATAGCAATCTTTTGACCAGGTTTAACAATCATAATATCACCTACTGCGATATCATCTACATGGATCGTCATTTCCTGACCATTACGTTTAACAAGTGCTTCTTTTGGTGCAATATCCATTAATGAGCGAATAGATTGTCTCGCTCTATCCATTGAAAATCGTTCAAGTGCTTCACTAATTGCAAATAGAATCACAACGATTGAGGCTTCTGCCCATTCTCCAATGATGGCAGCACCAATCACTGCAACAGTCATAAGTGTCTTCATATCAAAATCTAATCGACGTAAGTTTTGGAAACCTACTATAAATAGTGAGTATCCACCAATTACTATTGATGCGATAAATAACAGCGAAGTTATAAGGTTTTCTTCTCCATTTACATTTAGCGAAAGATACCCGAAAACAATGAATAATACAGCATATAATAACTCACTGTGTTTTTTGTAAAATGGTATTTTTTCCTCTTTTTTAACCTCATCGGCAGTTCTTTTTACATCATCCACTTGACGGACAGGCTTATCAGGAATTACTTTAAGATTCTCAAAAGCACCTGCTTTTTCTAATTCCTCGATAGTTGCTTCTCCTACAACACTAATTTTGGAAGCCCCAAAGTTTACTTTTGCATCTTCTACTCCAGGTAGTTCTTTCACGTTTCTTTCAAACTTCCCTGCACAATTGGCACATGAGAAGCCTTCTACACGATAGACACTTTTTGCTTCTTCAACAAATATCGGTTCAACTAGTAGCGGAGGAGATTGCCTTTTCGGTTTTTCAGGTGTCACTTTTAAATTTTCAAAAGCTCCCGCCTTTTCTAATTCTTCAACTGATGCCTCACCATATACACTGATTTTTGATGCTCCAAAGTTTACTTTTGCATCTTGTACCCCAGGCAGTTCTTTTACATTTCTTTCAAACTTCCCTGCACAATTGGCACATGAGAAGCCATCAACCCTGAATACTTTTTTATCTTCTAATTCTTTAGTAGCCTCACTCAACTTCGGCAACCTCCTTTTGATGTGCAAAAGCGACTCCAATTAGTTGTTTAACATGATCGTCATCTAACGAATAGTAGACTAATTTTCCTTCTTTACGATATTTAGCTATTCCTAAGTTATTTAGCAATCTTAAATGATGAGATGCTGTTGCGTTTGTTGCACCTACAATATTTGCTACATCACATACACATAACTCATCCTCTACTGATAATGCATAGGCAATTTTGATTCTTGTATCATCAGAAAGAGCTTTAAAAATTTTAGCTACTTCAAAAGGATTCTCCTTCGACAATTTTTCTGAAATTGTCGTTACTTTTTCTTCATTTATACATGTGATTTCACATACATCTTTTTCTTTAGTCACAATAATTCACCTCATAATATTCAAATAAACATTTGATTGTTATTGCTTAAATTTTACATCTTAACAGTCAAATAGTCAAATGTATATTTGAATAAAGTTTAATATTGGGTCTATAAAGAGTATTAAAAATTCAGCTTCTCTATTGACAAAAATCCAAACTTTAAAGGCCATGCCCTATTCAACATAAAAAAAATGCTAAAATTAAATAGTAAACTTTTATAAATAACTTATTGAAAGAAGGATATATAAATGGATTTTTTGTATTTCCCCGAAGATAAAACGGAATATTTACCTGTTTTAATTGAATTATTAGTGTTATTAGTTTTATGCTTTATTGTTTTCAATTTATTTCGTCGTATTTCTAAGAAACAAGAGTTAAAAGCAAAAGAAATTGAGGAACGTATTTTACGTGAAAAACAACACCAAAGTGCCCCAAACAAAACAGAGGAATAATAATAGGTTCAAATTATATTGGTAAAAGAAACTGTAGACAATTATTACAATGAATTATATACAGTTTCTTTTTCTTTGATTTTTTTCTTTAGTTCGAACTATACCAATAAAAAATTTATTATTGGTATCAATGTTCGTGATTATGGTCATGATTACCATTTTCAACTTTACATAGAATTGAATTTTCATGACTATTTTTATTACTTTCCAATTGAATCGTTACATGCCCTATGCCCTGATGTTCTAATTCATGTTCTATTAAACGTAAGATTTTTTGAGAATCATTAATTGTTAAACCTCCATCTACTACTGCATGACATGATAATGCGTGTTGCCCACTAGTTATCGTCCATACATGTAAGTCATGAATATTTTTTACACCCTCAACTTTTTCGAATATTTTAATAATTACATTTAAATCTATATTTGTTGGAGTACCTTCCATTAAAATATGGATTGCTGAATTTGTAACTCGTATCCCACTGACAAAAACAAGTACTGCAACAATTACACTTGCAATAGGATCTGCCCATCCCCAATTAAATAACATAATTAGTATTGCAGCAATAATTGCAGCAACAGATCCAAGCATATCACTCATTACATGAAGGAATGCAGCTCTTAAATTTAAGTTTTCTTTTGTATCCCCTCCACGTAACATTATCCACGCTACTAAGATGTTTATTAATAATCCAACAATGGATATCATTAACATTCCAGTTGATGCTACTTCAGGTGGAGCAATAAAGCGTTGTATTGCCTCGTAGAATATGTAAAGGGCGATTAAAATTAATGTAATTCCATTTATTACTGCCGCAAGTACCTCAAATCGTTTATACCCATAAGTTTTTTTATTATTTGATGCTTTTTCTCCTAGTCTAAAAGCTACTAGCGCTATTGCTAATGATATTGAATCACTAAGCATATGGCCTGCATCAGATAAAAGAGCTAAACTGTTAGTTAAAATCCCACCTATCGCTTCAACAAACATGTACCCAGTTATAATAATAAAAGCTATTGTAAGTGTTTTTTTATTTCCACCATGTGTATGGTTATGTCCCACTTATTTTACCTCCAGTTCAAGGTTCAACTGTTAATTTTAGGTGTTAGTAATTAATTTTTTCATTGTAATATACAATACAGTTTGTTCAATAATAGTCCTTTTAACTACATGTTGAATTGGAATTATAAAATATTCTTAACAAGCCTATATATGAACATAATTATGTTTGGAACTCTAAACAGTAATAAAAAAATCCCCAAATTAATTTGAGGATGTAATGACTATATCTATAGTATTAAATTAAAACGGAACAAACTGTAACGGATTCATATGTCCTACCTTTTGACCGGCCCAAGTACCATTATGCAATTCAAAATGTAGATGTGGTCCTGTAACACGACCTGTTGCCCCCATTTTCCCTATTTCCTGTCCTTTAGATACAGATTGTCCTGCTTGCACACTGATCGAATTCATGTGAGCATAAACAGTTGTGTATATTTTTCCATTAATCGAATGTGTTAGGATAACCGCATTACCATATGTACTGAGAGGTGCAGCATAAGAAACAACTGCATCTGAAGCAGCAACAATTGGTGTTCCTGTAGAATTTGCTACGTCAACACCATAGTGAAACTCACCACCTCCAAAACTCCTCCAACCATAACCTGAAGTAAATGTACCATATGTAGGAGTTGTCCATACCCTACTTGATGTTACAGGAACATCGGGTGAAGCTGAGTTATTATTTGCATTTCGTTTACGTTCCTGTTCGCGTGCTAGTTCTGCCATACGTTTCTGTTCTGCAATGATCTTCGTTTCTAGCTCTTCACTGATTTCATGTACTTCCTCGTATTGATTTTCCAATTGCTGTTCTGAATCCTTCAGCTTTTCTTGTTCGGCTTCAAGTTTAACAATTAAGGCCGTTTTGTCTGATCTTTGGCTCTCTAAATTAGTTTTTAATGCAAGCAATTCTGTACGATCACTCTCAAGTTCTACTAGCGTTTCTTCTAAGTCAAACTCTTTTATCTCAATTAACCTAATATCTTCATTTTGTTCATCTATAAGGGTACGGTCTGCTTCCATTAATGTACTTGCTGCTGAAAATCTATCTATTAAATCGACAGCTATTTGAACCTAGTAAAATATCTAGGAAACTTATTGTTCCACTCGATTGAATTGCACGTAACCGTTCATCTATTAGTTCATCTCGATTATTAATTTTTTCTTCTAAATCTTTTATGTCCGCTTGTAAATTTTTAATTTCTTGAGTAGTTTGTTCAATACTAGTTTCAAATACGCTAATTTGATCTTCCGTAGCTATGATTTCCTTATTAAAGTTTGTTATTTGGTTTAATAAGCTATCTTGTTCTGCTTGGTTTGTCTGAATTTCAATTTTTTTCTCTTTTAATTCTTTGTTTAACTCTACCTTTTTTTGTTCTATTTCATTTTGTTCTTCTTTTAAACTATTCAAATTATTTGCTGGGGCTTGTAGATTAAGGAAAATCGTTGAAGTCAACAATGTAAAAGTTCCAATTAAGACAAAACCTTTCAGTTTCTTACTCAAATGAGAAATCCTCCCGACACTTCACCCTACTTGTTCTAGTAAGTCAAACTATTAGTACTTTTATTTAACAGACTGATTATACCATTCAAAATAGATAATAAATTTTACAATTTAGTTTCAGATTATTGTGTATTAAAAACAAAAAAGACTGACCAATAATGGTCAATCCGAAAATAAGAAGTGCTATTAAAATAATTTTAAATAAATTCCCATAATTCCTATTCCGATTAATGTATAAATCAATATTCTATGCAATGTGGATTTTTCCATTACTGGCAATAGTATTTCAGATACTGTAACCATTAAAATAATACCTACAGTAAAACTAATTAAGGAGGTGGATATAAATGGGTGGTTTAAATCCACAAAACTACCAATAAAGAAACCTAAAGCGACTGGTACTGATACAAAAAATGATATTAAAATTCCGTTTAAGAAATTTATACCCATCATTATTAGTGGTGTGTATAAAATAATGCCTTCAGGGATGTTATGAAATAGAATTGTTTGTAAAAGAGAAATTGTAAAATCATATTCTTGACTAGTCGCTAGGGTAATTCCCATAGGGAAATTGTGAATGGAGAAGCTCAATATAAGTAATAAACCTACACGATTATATATTCTTTCCTTTGATATATTCCTATTCATCTGATTGTGCTGCGATACTTTATGTAATAGTTCAAATATAATCATTCCAATAGTAACTCCAACTATTGTTATGAACCAACCCCCTAATTCAATAGCTTTAGGGAAAATTTCTATACTTATTAAGCCAAATATTAGGCCCGCACATACTGCATTAATAATGCTTATCTTCTCTTTAAACTCCTTAAAAAGCCATGCAATTGCTCCACCAATTAAAAATCCTAATGAAGAGTAAAGGAATCCAAATAACAATATTTCCACTAAAACACCTTTCAATGGTTTTAATTAGTGATATGGTTATTCAAATGGATTTATGAATAATTATTTTTATTATTTGATGTTATTAGACTTAGTATTAAATAGAGAATATATCCAATAAGACCACCTATTGTATTTGTAATTAAGTCAGTCACATCAAATATTCTTGTCGAAGCAGAATTCCACCATACGCTGATTAATTGATAGCATTCTATGAAAAAACTAAAAGTTAATGTTGCTATAATGGTCGTAAACAAGCCTTTTTTCTTTATAAGTGGATATAAAGATCCAAAAGGCAGCATCATTAAAATGTTTAAATAGATTTCCCTAGTAGCTCCGTCATACTTTAACATTAGATCTCTGAATGGTATGAAATTAGCAGTTTCCATAAATAATATATTAGTACCATTTAAAGGTATTGTAAATGGCATTATGGTTACAAATAACACCATTACAATGTATACATACATAATTGTTTTAATTATAAATGTATTTCCCGGATTATTTCTCCATCTTCTGTAGTATAAGGATATATAAACCAAAAATAATAAAGTAAAATCTACAAAATAACCCAATTCCTACACCTTTTCGTAAATAATAGATTTAAGGAGAATTTGTTAATAAAAATTACTCATTATAGAATAATGTCAAAATTATTCATTCCAACCTTTTTAATTAGAAATAAAAACTTCTAACATTTTAAGTCATTTGTTAGAAGTTATATAATCTCTTTAAATACTTACTGTCTATATAAAACTTAACACTAATACATTAACTAAAAAATATTAAAGTTTACCTTCTTCTACTTCTTTTGCAAACCGGTTTAAATAAACTATAAGAGCTTCACGAAATTCATTTACAAAATCTCTATCTTTAAAAATTAGAAGCTCTTTCTTATTCGCAAGAATATCTTCCAACCGCCAATAAAGGAAATTCAATTTTTTATTTGATCTTTGCTCTAAATAATACAAATACTTTGTTCTAAACAGTAGTTTCATTGTAAATGGAGCAGGACGACCCGTTAAAACAACCTTGTCTCTTTTAGCGACTAATATAAGTTGCTCATAGAAGTCAAAATCACCAGAAAAGATAACATTCACTTGATAAGGATTTGTAGAAGTAGTATCTTCTTCTACAAAGATTTGAAACTCAAATAAAGTCTTGAATTTAATTCCCATAATAAATTCCCTCACAATATAGTTAGTCTACTTAAATTAAACTACCGGAAAGTTAACTTTATCTTTTGTTCTATAAATATAAAAGGTCTAGCATCACTTTTCAACTAAAGGGAATTTATAGCGAACTATTTTTTCCAAAATTCTGTAACACTTTGAAAACTATGTTAATAATGAAATAATCTTTTAGGATAGAACCAAGATATTCTTTAGTCCTTTTGTTGAACTGTATTCCTTTTTCCGTGACTTTAAAAATCAACCCTGAAAAGAGTTAAATAATTATAAAGATTTAGCTGGCATGATTTGCTCCATGTAATTCCTAATTTGTGTCTCTGACATTTCACCAGTAATAATTTTTTCAATTATTCCTTCTGGGTTAATTAAGAATGTGGTAGGTAACGGATTAATATTATAAACACTCATGACACTTTTCTGTTTATCAATTACTACTGGAAACGATAAATTTTTGCGTTCGATATAGTTTTGAACGACAAAATCTGATTCTGCAATATTAACAGCCAATACTTGAATACCTTCATCTTGATATTCCTGATAATATCGTTCGATAATTGGAAACTCTCGTTCACATGGTGCACACCATGTACCCCAAAAGTTTAAAAATACACCTTGTCCTTTATATTCAGTAAGTCGATGTGTCTCACCGTTCATATCAACCAATTCAAAATCTGGCGCACTGTCACCTACTTGTAATACTTCTCTTTTCTCCTTAGTAAAACTACTGTAGATGGTAAAAACTATTGCTCCACACAAAACAGCTAATATAAGTAGGCGAAAATAAAATCTTCTTCTTTTTTTGTCCATAATAGAATAGATCCCACCTTACATTTAAGTGAAATTTTGTAGTTAAAACCCTGTGAAACCACCGAAGAATGGGGTTAAGAATGCAATGATTTTTGTCATCAAATCAAAATACAACATGACACCCATGAAAATCATAATGACACCACCTATTTTTAAAAACAGACCACTTCTTTTTTGGAGAAATTTCATTTTCCCTATAAATAGTGACATGATTAAAAATGGAATAGAGAAACCTAGTACATAAAACAGCATATACAACATTCCTCGGCTTGGGTCTGACATTCCCATAGCAATAACTCCAGCTAGAATTGGACCTGTACAGGGTGTCCAGCCTGCAGCAAATCCCATACCGATGATCACAGACCCTAAATATCCTTTAGGTTTCTTTTTAAACTGTATCCTTTTTTCTGACTGTAAAATATCAAACCTAAAAACCCCTAAAGTTACTAATCCAAAAAAGACAATAATGATTGCCCCAATTTGTCTTAGTAAATCCTGATATTGGATAAAAAGTGTACCAATAAAAGAAGTTGAGAATCCTAAAGCCATAAAAATAATAGAAAACCCTAGTAAAAATAACAGGGTATGTCCCATTGCCTTTTTATTTAAAATGCCCTTGTCTTCTTTTAATTCATTTAAAGACATCCCAGTAACATAAGAAAGAAATGCTGGATATAGTGGTAATGAACACGGCGATAAAAATGATAATAACCCAGCTCCAAAAGCAAGGAGTAAATTCACTTGTTCAAACAAAAAAACTTTCACCCTTCCTTTCTAATAGTAGAAGTGTCTTTTAATTTTCTTTAGTCCTTTTAGAAAATAGGAATATCATGCAAATAGTTATCAATGTAAAAGCAATTAATGCTAAAAAAGGAATTGTGACAAAGCCAAACCAATTGATGTATTGAGCACTACATGGAACACCACTAACGCACGGCTTTATACCTCCAAAACCCGGAACTTTTTGTTCTAGGTAATGGAAAATTGAAATAGTACCTCCAATAACAGATAAAGGTAATACAAATTTCTTCACCGAAATATCACTTTGAAACGTTCCAATCCCTAGTATAATCACTAAGGGATACATGAATATTCGCTGAAACCAACAAAGATCACATGGTATAAATCCTTTAATTTCACTAAAATACAAACTTCCTAGTGTAGCAACAACCGAGACGATCCATGCAAAGTATAGTATCCATACTTTCTTACTGTTTTTGTTTGCTTCACTCATTTTCATCTAATCCTAACTCTTGATTAATTACTTCCTTTATTGCTTCATAATCAAATGGGTCTTCCATTGTAATTCCATTGATTTTAATAGTAGGTGTTTGAGATACGTTATGTTTCATAAATAAATCTTTATCAATATTGACTTGTTCCATCGTTAGTTCTTCTTCTAGATCTTGTCTTAATACTTCTTGATTAATAGATGGATATTCACTAGCAAGTTCAAGTAGTTTTTCTGTAGTTACCCATACGTCATCGTGATTAGCTGCTTCTGGTTGTGCTGCAAATACTTTTTTGTGGAAATCCCAATAGACTTCTGGATCTTGTTTGTATACAGATTCAGCTCCCAACGAAGCAAGAATAGACTCTTTTCCATGGAATAAAACGTTTACGTAAGAAAACTTAACATCACCTGTTAAAACATAATCTTCTACGAGCTGAGGATATATCATTTCTCCCCATGCTTTGCATGAAGGACATTTAAAATCCCCAAATTCTACTACAGTTACTGGTGCATCTTCTTCACCTAATAGAGGCTGACCAGTTATATCTACTTCTTGTCTAACGATTTCTGTTTCTTTAGGGGCTTGATTATTACTTATTACCACGATAGCAGCGATTAATACTACTAACACTAATGTAAGGATTACTGTAAATTTCATATTAAAATATTTCAAAATCAAAACTCCTTTAACCAATAATAATAATGTTAAGCGTTTTCAAATATATGAATGGTTTACATCTAAACTTAGAATTTATCAGCATAAATCTATAGAACCATTCATATGAAAACTAATAAATTTCCCTTTTATCTTAATTTTAATTTATAACTCCAAAATATGAATTTCTATAATACTTCACTCCTTTACATATTCTCCATGATTGTAACAAATTCAACAAATTAATCTAACATTTACTTGAATGTTTGATTGACAATTTTGTGTCCTTATTACTTATATGTATTATTTGGGCAATATTGTTTCAATGAAAGAAGTTGAAGTAGATGATTATATCCAAGTTTATTATTGAGTTATTTTATTTCGAATTAACAATTCTTGTTTTGAAAAAGTAAAAAAATAGTGATATAAAAAGAAAAACAACCAAAATAAGATTAATGAAATTTTTACTATCAACCGATTCAATTTCAGAGTCTTTTGTTTTTACGGCATTTACATTTCCTTTTGATTCCTTATCATTTATTAATTGAAAACTCGCAATCACTTCTTGATTTTCATTTTTTATTTCTAGAATTCCTTCATTCGAAACGTTGTATTTAATTGTTTCATTATTTGAAACTGTAAATTTTAGTGTTTCATCAGTTTTGTATTCAGCATTGTTAATTTCATATGATGTTCCTTTTTCTATATTCATTATTTTGAAATTACTAAAAGCATAGTCAAGTAGATTTACTGTATCCTGATATGCAACATCATCATTTTGGGCGTTCAACGTTACTACAATAACTGATAGGTCCCCTCTTGTAGCGGTTGTAATTAAAGTAATTCCAGACTCATCAACATAGCCTGTTTTTCCACCAGTTATCCCTTGATATGGAATTTCCCTCATTAATTTATGATGGGTGTAAAGAGTAGTGTCCCACGACTCACCATCCCATTTCAGCTCTATTGCCCCAAACATTTCGCGAAAAATCTCATTTTTCATGGCATGTTGTGTGATTTTAGCCAGGTCACGTGCTGTGGTTTTATGCTCTACTTGGTACAATCCATGTGGATTAACAAAATTGGTATTTTGAAGCCCAATTTCCTTTAGATATTGATTTAAGTTAACTGCAAATTTATCTACTGTTCCGTCCAAGTGCTCAGCAATTGCGATCGCCGCATCGTTTCCCGAATTAATAAGTAGTCCTTGTATGAGTTTTTTTAACGGGACTTTTTCACCCTCATCTAAATAAACTCTAGTACCTTCTACTTCTCTAGCATTTTTACTAACTGTCACTATGTCTTCAAGATTTCCTTCTTCAATTGCATATATAGCAGTTGCAATCTTTGTTAAACTAGCCGGGTTCATCAATTGGTCTGGATTTTTTTCATACAAAGTACGACCCGTTTTCTCTTCAATTAATATAGCCGACTCACTTTGAATGCTAGGTTTCTCAATATTCGATTCAGCATATGCTATTGAGTTTAAGAATGCAGTAATTATTATGATTATGATAAATGTTATCCCTATTTTCCTCTTGTTGTTAATTGCCATACTTAATTCTCCCCATAATTATTTACCCAATCTATCATAGAGTTTAAATATGCAGAAATTATGCAATTAACAATTATGTAATTGATTTTTTAATAATGAAATTATTTATTAAGTAGTTAGTAATATCCGTTATCATTTAAAATAGGAGAAAGCTTAGGAATCATAGCTTTCTCCTTAAAAAATATACTTATTCAAAGGATAATTCACTTTCAGTTACCCATTTATGATTTGTTACTGTTTCTCCAGTAGTTGATGTGTAATCCACCATGTAAACTGTTGTTTCTTCAGCTGAATCAATTATTGCTATAGCTCCTTCCATACCTGTCATATGGTCCGCATTGATTTTTAATTCTGTTCCTGGTTGCACAGGTTCATCACCTACACCTTCTAATTCTTCGTGAACCACCCATTTATGATTTGTTACAGGGTCTCCACCGTCTGTAGGTGTGTAGGAGACAGTATAAACAGTGGTATTATATGCACCAACAATTGTAGCTTCTGCACCTTCCATTCCTTGCATGTGATCCGCTCGTATAATAGCTTTACTTCCAATAGGGAATGTTGGGTTTTCTGCAACTTTTAGACCCTCTGGAACCTCGCCCGATCCAGAGTGATTCATGTTCGAGTGATCCATCCCTTGTTTACTTTCATTCGTTCCCTGACTTGTTTCCAAGACATCATTTTGAGGTGATTCAACATTACCTGAACATGCTGATAGTGTTAATATGGCAGTTAGTGAGATCACTCCAACCGTTATTTTATTTACCATGTTAACCCTCCTATTGTTTTTGAGGTTTATTATAAACAGAAATAATGCAAAAACTATGCAGTGTTGCGTATTTATCTTAATTATTTAGAATTTATTATCTTTTATATTCCCCAATATGTAATAGTATCGAGTACTCCAATGATTATAAGAATAACCCCAGCAGCTTTTTGGACCCATCTTCCAACTTTCATACTTTTCTTCATAATGTACCCTTTGATATCAAAATACCAAATAAGGCCAAGAATAATGATTAATGGAACTGATGTAGCAATTCCAAATATTGCTGGTAATACGAGCCCATAAGAAGTAGAAACAACTGTAGGCATTAACCATACAAAAAATAAAACAAACATGGTTGGACAGAAGGCAAGTGCAAAACTAGCACCTAAAAGAAATGAGCCTATTTTCCCCTCTTTTAAACTCGTTGGAATTTGCAAGCTTACTTTATTTAGAAACTTTAATTTCATTATTCCAAGTAACACTAGACCTGTAATGATCATTAAAGGCCCAATAATTTTACGGAAAATGGGGAAATACTCAGTTATTCTCGTTTCAAAAGATTGCCCAAAAAGCCATGCGAACAAACCAATAAGACTATAAACTACAACCTTTCCAGTAATAAAGGAAATGATTTCTCCCCAATTATTATCCATCCGAATTGTACGATTTCCATATAAGGTAATAGCACTAATATTACCTGTCAATTGACAGGGCGCAAATGCTCCAATCAACCCAAGAAGGATTGCAACAATAAATGCTGAATGTTTATAAGAATTCAAGAACATTGAGATCGGTTCAGTTATGGTTAAACTAAAATCAGACAATATACTATACATTAAACATTCACCCTCAATTTACTTTTTTACAAATATCACAACGAACCTAAGAAGGTTCTTTTAATTTAAATTAACTGCATTGTTGTAATGCATGTACCATCATTTTTAAAAGTAGAAAACTCAGTCTCTGCCTTCTTTCCTTCATGCTCAATTGTTATACGATATGTTTGTTCACGTGGCAACCACAAATCGATAAATCCATTTACTTGTGTTTGTAATGTTTCATCTAAAACCACGTCACCGTTAGAATCCACAATAGATACATCGAATTGTTCATTTACCAGTTCTCCTTGGCAACTAGTTAAACTATGTATTTCACATGGATGTGTTTGGTTAATATACGGTGCAATTGAAATGAAAAATTCATCTTTCGGTAATTCATAAATTACTTCTTGACCGTCATTTTCTGTCACAATCAATCGCTCCGATGAGATAGATGCAGATTTTGCATCTAAAGTACGTTCACTATAATTAAGAACCAATTCCTTAATATTGTCTGTTTCTTTTATTTCCGCGTTACTTTCTTCATTTGCATTTTCTCCATCACAAGCAACTAAAATTAATGCAGAAAATAAAGATACAGTTAACATTTTAAATTTCAATTTCAATTTCAATCACCTCATATATATTATTTGGTTGCTCCTTATTAATTCCACTTATATCCAATTCCCCAGGCTGTTTTTAAAAATTCTTCTGTAGGAAATTTAGCTTCTCTAAGTTTTTCCCTTAAGTTCCGAATATGTGAGTCAACTGTTCGAATATCTGTATCCGCTTCGTAATTCCACGCAATTTCTAATAATTCTTCTCTTGTATATGTTTTCGTGGGTCTAGAAATCAATGCTTTTATAATATTAAATTCTTTTAAAGTTAGTTGGGCTGTTGAATCCTGATAGTGTAAAGAATAGGTATCACAGTCTAAAGTAAAATCGAAATAAGTAATCGTAGATTTATCAGAATCAGAAGTCCTTCTCAATAATGCATTTACTCTTGCTACCAACTCCCTTTCATCAAAAGGTTTTGTAATATAATCATCCGCACCAATATTTAACCCATTTACTAAATCGGCTTTATCCGATCTTGCGGTTAACATGATAATGGGTACATTTGAAAATTCGCGAATTGCTTTACAAACTTCCCATCCATTCATTTCAGGCATCATGACATCTAAAAGAACAAGGTCAACTTTTTCCTTCTCGATAATTTCAACAGAATTTATACCAGTTGTTTCCTTAATACACTTCATTCCTAAGGGTAATAAAAATAATTCAATCAAATCCAACATTCTTTGTTCGTCATCAACCAATAGAATAGTATTCATCTAATCCTACCTTTATATCGTTATCCTAAATTCGCTACCTTCACCCAGTTTACTTTTCACTTCGATTGTTCCACTATGTGCTTCTACTAGTTCTTTTACAACAGCAAGACCTATTCCAGAACCTCCGAATAACCGTGAACGTGATTTTTCCACTCTATATAATTTCTCAAAGATAAACTCAATTTCATCTAGCGGAATCCCAATACCATTATCTATAACTGAAATAATCGTTTTATTTTTACTTTTTTGAGCCTTTAATGACACTTCTGAATGTTGATTTGAATATTTGAGAGCATTATCTAGTAAATTTAGTATTATTTGCTCTAATCGCACTGGGTCCGCATATACTTGTAAATCTTCATCACATATTAAGTTCAATTTGATATTTTTTATTTCATATGAAGGTATAACGAGTTTACATACATTTTCAAAAAATGATCGTGCAAAAAAGTGCTCCTTTGAAACAGTAAATGTTGTTTCATCCATTCTCGCCAAATCAAGTAAATTTTTTACTAATTCTCTCATTCTTTCCGATTCTTCAGCAATTATTTCAAGGTAATGCGCACGTTCCTCTTCTGTTAAACCTTTCCTCATGGCAACTTTTGAATAGCCAATTAAATAGGTAAGTGGTGTACTTAATTCATGTGAAATGGATGCAAGAAATTCATTTCGTTCATTCTTTAGATGTGCTAAATCTTTTGCCAACTTCTGAATAGAACTAGATAAATCGCCTAGTTCATCTTTTCCTAAATAAGGTAAACTTACGTTAAAATCACCCTTACTAATTTTCTCAGTTGCCTCTTTCATTCTTAATAATGGTCTTGTAAGTATTTTAGATAAAACCGCATATACAATAAATAAAACGATAATACCAGTAACACCAGATATAACAAAATGCATATTTTCACTTTTTACCATTTGATTAATAGAGGCTGTGCTTTGAAACATAACGACATAACCAGAAGTTCCGTCATTCACATGATAAGGATGTGCACTAACAATATAGGGGGAATTTCTCCAATCTGAAACAACTATACTATCTTCTGTATTTTCAAGGTTCATAATCAGAGTGTGAAACTCTTCTAGAACACTATCTGATGATCTGTTAATGATTTCTCCTCTGTTATTAGTTATCATTACTTCTCTGTCTACATTTTCCTCCATCATTACAATGTGCTCAATCGTAGTATTAGAATAATTTTCAACCAGAACATCTCTATGATTGGTGCCATTAGAGAGTAATCTTGAAAATTCCTCATTTACTCTGGTATGGATCATATTTTGATGAAGATAGGTCATTAGAAATAACTCCATAATAAACACAACTATAAAAAAGGCAGCAGCTAATTTTGTAGAGATTTTATTCAACTAAGAGTTCTCTCCTCTCATGAAAAATAGTATAAAAAATAAATATGAAGAATTTATGCAGATGTTTAAATTATTAACTGTTTATTTATTGCTTTGAAATAATTCTGAACAAAAATTACTTAAAATCTAATAATTTATGATAAAAAAAGAATCCATTTTGTAAAAAGAATAGTCAAAATAGATTCTAATCTAACAGAGATAAGTATAAGTTTTATTATAAAGTTCAATTATTGTTTATCTGAGATGCTCCACAATTGCGCCCTTTAATGGAATAACTATAATAACCTTAAAATCACTTCATTCTTCTTACACTAACCAGCCGTTAATGCAATAATAACTGAGCTTCTATTATGTCGCGTAGGAATGGCATGACTACTCCCCCGACGAACAAAGCGATAGCGATGTAAAAGACGGTTCCAGCCATTGGCAGAATCCATTTTTTCTTCTTGAATTGGAACCAGTAATTAACTGTCCACATGACGAGCAGGAAAACAAGAAAACCGAATGAAAACATGTCAGAGGTAGGGTCTTGGATTGGGGGGCTAATATTTACCACAGAAAAAAATGCAATAAAACCGATAGCTCCCAATAGGATTAAATTGACAATATGTACGACAATATTATAAGAATTGTTATTCATTAAATCTCAACCCCAGTCATTTATAGTTCACAATTTCCTTTAATATTATCATAATATTTCCAAATTCCTTTAACTAAGTTATTAAATTATATGGACTTTAAACTAAAGAAAGAGCACAATTCTTGTTGCAGAATTGTGCCCTTTAGTTGAATAACAGTTTCGGATAAATTTTAAAAAGTTTCTTGTTTATTCGATTTTTTGATGATTATAATTGCACTCATTAACACTGAAAAAGTAAACACAAATACTGGGATGATAAATTCACTTATATAACTATCTGAAATAAATGAGCCAATTACTAGTAATAAACCAATTATAGAGTAATAAGTTGTAGCAAATTTAGGATTGTCCTTTAATCCACAAGCTTTGATTAGAGGCTTATACTTCTTTTCATCTTTTACGATTAACATTGCACATACGAGAGAAAGGAACCCTAGTATCCCTAACATACCCATACTAAACCACCTCCTTAAAATCTCACCTAAATGTTAACATAGATATCCAGTTTTATTTAAATCTTTTATTCCGTTAAATGGCCCTTAAACGGAAAAAGAGCATTTCTTATTAAAGAAATGCGCCCTTTAATAGAATAACTTTGATTTTTCCTCGTTCTTAAAAACCACCTATTTCTAGTACAACTAACCACCCGTTAATGAAAAAACCTCTTTTAATATATCTCCCTCCCGTGTAACCTTCCAATGTCATGTTCTTTCATAGTAGATTTTGAGGTAGCTAACATCAAAAATGCAGAAATATTATTGCACTTTATATTTTTATAAGTGTATAATATAAGTATATAATTATATATTTAGAAATGTATTTCTCTTTTTATTTACTTCGTATATAAGCAAATACTTATTCAAGGAGGTTTCATCATGGATAAATTACTACTAGAAAAGCAGTTAAAAGCTGTTGCCGATTTAAACCGTATTAAGCTTCTTGCGTGCATGAAAAAGGGGGAAGTTTGTGTCTGTGACTTTGTTGATGTCCTTAAGATATCTCAACCAGCAGTTAGTCAACATCTTCGCAAATTAAAAGAAGCTGGCATTATTACAGAACGGAAAGTTGGAACATGGAAGCATTATCGACTAGTGGAAGAACAATCGCCTGTTATGAATGGAATTTTAGAACAGATCGAACCGATGTCTGTTTGTAACTGTGATACTGGTTGTTGTACGCATATCGAAGTTCAAGTAAGCAACGGCTAAGTTAAGGATTAATTTCATCTGCATATCAACCAGAATTGAAAAGTTTCAAATTACTGAAAATAAGGAGCTGTTATACTTTGAAAAAAATCGAAATTTACGAACCGGCAATGTGCTGTTCTACTGGCGTATGTGGACCATCAATCGACCCTGAACTATTACGAATGTCTTTTGTAATGAATAATTTAAAGAAGGTAAATATAGACGCTGAACGATTCAACTTAACGTCAGAACCATCAATGTTTGTGGAAAATGAAACAGTTAATTCTTTACTAGCGAAAGAAGGGTTAGAAGCTTTACCCGCTACTTTTATAGATGGTGAATTAATTTGTAAAGGTGCTTACCCTACGAATTCACAGTTTTCTAAATGGACTGGGCTTACTGAAGAAGAATTACTACAAAAACCAAAAGTACGCATTTCATTAAAATAAAAGGAGATGCATCAACATGGAACGCTTTACTATAGAACATTTCCCTAAAACCCCTTTTCTTTTCTTTACTGGTAAAGGTGGCGTTGGAAAAACATCTGTCGCAAGCAGTCTGTCTATTTCAATGGCGAACGAAGGGAAAAAAGTATTGTTAATTAGTACAGATCCAGCGTCTAATTTACAAGATATTTTCAACCAAACCCTCTATAATACACCGACAAAAATTGAAGGTGCAGAAAATCTATATGCACTCAATTTAGATCCTGAACTTGCAGCTCAAAAATATAAAGAACAAATGGTAGGTCCTTATCGTGGGAAATTACCTGAAGTTGTTCTTCAAAATATGGAAGAACAATTATCAGGTGCATGTACAGTTGAAATCGCTGCATTTAATGAGTTTGCACAACTTTTAACGAATCCTACATTGATTGAGCAATTTGATACCATTGTATTTGATACAGCACCAACCGGACATACGCTTCGTTTGTTACAACTCCCTTCCGCATGGTCTACATTTTTAGATGAAAATACAACAGGAACGTCTTGTTTAGGACCATTAAAAGGATTGGAACCACAACGTGAAATGTATAAAAAAGCTGTTTCACAACTAACGAATGCAGCTCAAACAGCATTAATACTTGTTACACGTCCAGAAACAAATCCGCTAAAAGAAGCTGCACGTGCATCCCACGAGCTATATGATATAGGAATTCAAAACCAAATCGTCTTAATTAACGGATACATGCAAAATTTAAATCAAAATGACGACATCGAACAAGCATTTATTAATCGACAAAGTAAAGCATTAGAGGAAATGCCAGAACAATTGCAATCATTTGAGCATTATTACTTACCGTTTGTACCGTATTCTTTATCCAGTATTGAACTTATGCAAGCTTGGATAACAGATGAAGAAGTATTACACGAAATTGCATCGGTAGAAGATACGTCGATTCCTAAAATTGAGCAAATGATTATGGATTATTTACAACGCAAACCCAAACTTATTTTCACAATGGGTAAAGGTGGCGTCGGAAAAACAACCGTTGCTTCATACATTGCCCTTCGACTAGCTGAAGAAGGCCTAAGCGTTCATCTAACAACGACAGACCCTGCAGCTCATCTTAATTGGACGTTTGGTGATGAAACAGTAGAAAATTTAACCGTTAGTCGAATTGATCCAAAAGTAGAAGTGTCGAATTATGAAGCAGAGGTACTCGCAAAAGCAAGTGAAACGATGAATGAAGAAGGATTAGCATTTGTAAAAGAAGACTTGGCATCCCCTTGTACAGAGGAAATCGCCGTATTCCGAGCGTTTGCTAATGTTGTAGAAGACCATCAGGATGAAATCATTATAATTGATACAGCACCTACTGGTCATACACTTTTATTACTCGATGCAACTGAAAGCTATCACCGTGAAATTAGTCGCTCACAAGGTGATATTCCAGCTTCAGTTTCAAATCTATTACCGCGTTTACGTGATGCAAATTATACAAGTGTTGCGATTACAACATTGTCAGAAGCAACACCAGTTTATGAAGCAACACGTTTACAAGAAGATTTAAAACGAGCTGGTCTATCTGTCGATTGGTGGATTGTGAATCAAAGCTTTACAACCGTTAGTACAACTAGCAAGATACTTAAACAAAAACAACAGTCTGAATCGAAATGGCTTCAAGAAATACAATTAATTAGTAAGGATCGTTATGTAACAATTCCGTGGGTAAAAACTGCACCTTTAGGAATTAAAGGATTACATCAACTTAAAGGAGAGTTAATTAAATGAAAATCAGTCCAGAAGGTAAAAATTATTTAGTTCAAGTTTTAGCGGATTCAGAGGTGAAAACACTTCGTTTCTACGGTATTGCAGGTTGCTGTGGTGTTAATCTAGGAGTTGACCTAAAAGCTGCAGAAGAAAATGATACAGTTGAAACAATTGAAGAAATCGAAGTTGCTATCGACCCAAGTATTGCTCCTCAGTTAACCGATGTCACAATCCATGCAGAAGAAGAAAACGGTGAGATTGGTTTAGTATTAATTGGTTATAATCCAACTTCTTGTTGTTAAGGAGGAACTAAAATGAAACGTGAAGATGATATTCGACAAGCTGTTCGTGACAATTATACAAAAGTAGCTATTAAATTAAATAGCTCTAATAATTGTTGCGCCCCGAACTGTTGTGATCCAAGTGAAAATCAATCAATAACAATTGATGAACTATCACAAAAAATGGGTTATACAGCTGAAGAACTGGCTTCAATTCCTGACGGTGCAAATATGGGGCTTAGCTGTGGTAATCCACAAGCTATTGCTGACTTAAAGAAAGGCGAAATAGTTGTAGATTTGGGTTCTGGTGGAGGCTTTGATTGCTTCCTTGCTTCACCTAAAGTTGGTCCAACCGGCAAAGTTATCGGTATTGATATGACACCCGAAATGATTAGTAAAGCACGTCGTAATGCTGAAAAGCCTGGTTTTAATAACGTGGAATTTCGTTTAGGAGAAATTGAACATATGCCAATTGTTGATTCGTCAGTCGATGTCATTATTTCAAATTGTGTTATTAACTTATCACCGAATAAACCACAGGTATTTAAGGAAGCATATCGTATTTTAAAATCAGGTGGCCGAGTAGCTATCTCAGATGTAATCTTAACTACTGAATTACCTGAAAGCTACCTAAACGATATGAACTTATATTCTGGTTGTATTTCAGGTGCAATTTCAATCAAAACATATGAAGAATACTTAAAAGATGCAGGATTCATAGATATTCAAATTATTCCAAAAGATGAATCAAAAGAGTTTATTCGTGAATGGCAACCTAACTACGATTTAGAAAACTATATCGTATCTGCTATCATCCAAGCAAAGAAGGCATAAATTATGACTGTTAATCATTCCAGTACATTAACAATTGAGTATTTCCAGTCCTATATTCAATTAGTGATGAATAGTAGAGAACTTTCGCTTGAAGAAGCAACACAATTTATAGATCAATTCTTCTTTAGTGGTGACCTTTTAGTATACGGTACAGAGACAAAAAATAATTTTGAATTAGCGATTAATAGCTTTAAATAATAATTCAGTATCTAGCATTTAATTATTTCAGCAGTATGTTAACTATTCTTTTTGAATCATTACTCAAGCAAGGAGAAACTGAATAGATACTAATATTTATATATATTTGTAAAGTTTTGATGACTCTCTAATGGGCCATTTAATGGAATAACAGTAAATAAAATAGGCATGTAAAAAAACACCCCGCTGAATCGTATTAGATTGACTATACGATTCAGGGGGTTTTTCTTTTTAGAAGACATATGAAAAGTTAAAGTGTTTTTAACTCACACCAACCACTTTACTTCTTCTCTCTAAAAATATATTGTCCCGCCAGACCCCATCTCTTTTACCGATTTTTTCCCGAATACCTACAACTTTAAATCCATTTTTCTTATGTAAATGGATGCTTGCTTCATTTTCTAAAAAGATTTTTGCTTCTAAAGTCCAAAAGCCTTGTTCTTCTGATTTGTTGATTAAAGTTTGAAGAAGTAAGTTTCCGATTCCCTTACCCTTAGCATTTGGATGAATATATATACTAATTTCTCCTACACCGGAGTATACTTTTCTTAATGAAACTGGAGTAAGCTTACACCACCCTAAAATTGTTGATTCTTCATGTACGACTAATGAACATTCTAGATTCGCATTACTAATCCAATGTTCAAATGTAGAAGGAGCTTGTGTTTCAAAGGTTGCAATTCTCGTTGCAATACCTGCCTCGTAAATAAATTTAACCTGTTCCCAATCCTCATTTGTAACTTTTCTAATACTGATTGTCATTGTTACTAACCTCCAAATTTATGCATTAGGGAAGATTCGTTTTAATGCTTCTTTCATTTGTGGTTTTACTTTAATTTTAGGTCTAGCAGTCATGGCAATTTCTTCTGCTTCTTCAATTGTATCAGCCTTACCTAAAGTTAATAATGTACCAATTGCCACAGTTCCTGTGCGGTTACTTCCTCCTTGACAGTGGAAGTAAACATTCTTACCTTCATTATAAGCATTTACAACGTTCGTAATAGATTCTTTGATAGATTCATCTTGTTGATCTGCATCATCTACAATAGGACTGTGAATACGATTGTATTTTGTTTCTTCTTGTGGTGCTTCTGCTCTTAAATCGAAAATAGTATCTATTTTTTCATTTTCCATCACATCATTAATATCATCTGCCCCACCGATGAAAATTCGGCCATTTAATAATACATGATAATTTCTATTGGTCATTTTTTTAATCTCCAGTCTCATATTATTAGTGTTTATACTACCAATATAGATAAGCAATTGCTTATCTATATTTTAAAAGAAAACCAAGAGAAGAACTCTCTTGGCATTTAAATTATTATTCGCCTGTTTCAGCAAATCTTTTTATTCTTTCACCAACTTCATCACGAACACGCTGGAATACTGACCATTTTTCTTCATCTGTTCCTTGTGCTTTAGCTGGATCATCAAATCCCCAATGTTCACGTTTTACAGAAGGTGGTGTAACTGGGCATTTATCTGCTGCATCTCCACATAAGGTAACGACTAGATCCGCATTATTTAGAGTTTCAAAGTCAATAATATCCGACGTTTGATTCGAAATATCAATTCCAATTTCATTCATAGCTTTCACAGCATTAGGATTCAATCCATGTGCTTCAATTCCAGCACTTTTTACCTCCCATTCATCTGAAGGTAATACTTTCTTTGCCCAACCTTCTGCCATTTGGCTTCGACAAGAGTTTCCTGTACATAAGAAGTATAATGTTTTTTTCGCCATGTTGTAATTTCTCCTTTTATATCTTTCGACTTTAATAGTTACTTTAGTATGTCGCTATGTTCAACGTAATATAAATCGTCTAATAAGTCTTCATACTCAACCCCACAAGCCCAGGCTAAACGATGAATGAAGAACTTAGATGGTTCTGTTAAATTATTTTCTGTTTTAGAAAGATAGTCATCATTTATATTTAGTTTTTTTTCTAAATCTTGAATACTTAATCCTTTTTGTTCACGAAGTTTTTGAATGCGTGCTCCGAAATCATCTTTTCGTTTAAGGTAATTCAGTTTTGTATTATTAGCATCAAATGCAACTCCTGTGTCCCCTTGAATAAACTTTATAATAGTCGCTTCAATTTCATCTCTTATACGTCTAAATTCATCAAGTACTTCTTCCTCGGTTCCACGTGCCTTTGCAGGATCATCAAATGACCAATGATAATGGCCTGCTCTTGGTAGGATAGCCGGACAACCCTCTTTTGCATCTTTACATAGGGTAACAACAAAATCGACTTGAGTAATTAATTTCGCACTCACTACGTCTGATGTTTGATTAGAAATATCAATACCTTTTTCTTTCATGACTTCAACTGCTAATGGATGTAATCCTCTTGGTTCAATTCCAGCGCTATAAACATCATACCCGCTTCCTAAATATTTCTTTGCAAATCCTTCTGCCATTTGGCTTCTACAAGAGTTTCCTGTACATAAAAAATAAATTGATGCCATGTGTAATCTCTCCTTAGAAAATTAGTAGTGTTATAAACAAGCCGAATAACGTGATAAATAGGATTGGTATTGTTAGCACAATACCCGTTTTAAAATAAGTACCCCAAGAGATTTTGACACCTTTTTGAGATAGAACATGTAGCCATACTAATGTTGCGAGTGAACCAATTGGTGTTATTTTGGGACCTAAATCAGAGCCGATAACATTTGCATATATAAGAGCTTCTCTTACAATTCCAGTAGTATTCGTTTCAGCAATAGCTAATGCGTCAATCATTACAGTTGGCATATTGTTCATAACAGAAGACAAGATTGCAGCGATAAAGCCCATTGCCATCGTTGCGACAAATAAACCTTGATTAGCAAATGTTTCAATCAAACTAGCTAACGAATCCGTGAGCCATGCATTTCCTAAACCATATACAACCACATACATTCCAATTGAGAAAAACACGATATTCCACGGTGCGCCTTTAATTACGGCTTTTGTATTTACAACACTACTTCTTCTAGCCATTAGTAAAAAGAAGATAGCGATAATTCCAGCAACAATAGATACTGGAGTGTTAATAAACTCACTCATGAAATAACCGATTAGTAATAACCCGAGAACATACCACGAAAGGTGGAACATTTTTAAATCCTTAATAGCTTCGTGCGGTTTTCTTAACTTAGATAAATCGTACTCTTTCGGAATACTTTTTCTAAAATAAATTAATAAAACTGTAATTGTTGCAATCAATGAAAATATGTTTGGAATAATCATCCTTGAAGCATATTCGACAAACCCAATGTTAAAGAAATCCGCAGATACAATATTCACCAAGTTACTGACAACGAATGGTAACGAAGTAGTATCCGCTATAAACCCACTTGCCATGATAAACGGAAAAATCATTGCTTCTTTAAAATTTAAATTTCGAACCATCGCTAATACAATCGGCGTTAAAATCAATGCTGCTCCATCATTTGCAAATAATGCTGCGACAATTGCTCCTAAAATACTTACATAGACGAACATTTTAATGCCATTACCTTTTGCAGCTCTTGCCATGTGTAATGCTGCCCATTCAAATAAACCAATTTCATCTAAAATTAGTGAAATCAGAATAATTGCTACAAAAGATAAAGTTGCGTTCCATGTAATTCCAATTACTTCAGAAACATCATTAAAGTCAACAACACCAACTATTAAAGCTAGAATTGCGCCTCCACAAGCAGTCCATCCGATGTTCAACCCTTTTGGCTGCCAGATGACAATAATAAGTGTTACTAAAAAAATGACTGTTGCTAAAATAGCAGTTACCACTAAATTCCCTCTCCTTACTCACATGAGATGCGTAAACCATGTTCTTCTAGTTCTTGTAGATAATAGTCTTGGTTAGGGAGATGCTTTAATAAACTACGAATTAAAGGGTAGAAATTAGAATCTCTATTCAACGAATAAACAATCCATTGTCCTTTTCTTGCTTCAATAACTAAACCAGCATCTTTCAATTTACGAATATGTTGACTAATTGCTGGTTGACTAACTTTAAAAACCTCTACAAATTCACATACACAATAGTCATTCGTTTCCAACATTTTAATCATTGTTAATCTTGTTTTATCGCCTAATAGCTTCAAAATCAACGCTGTTTCATCTATTTCCATTATCGAAGTTTGCAACATAAGCACCTCCCTAAGAAATTTAAATATTAGTATATAAATATTTGCTTATATAATAATGCACTTATATATATAATGCAATTGTTTTCATGTAAATTTTTTATTAAGAAAAAACATTTGAAGCTTTTGAAGTAAGCTGCCCTGATAGTTTAAATACATTCTTTTACAATCACACCTAAATTTTAACGTGAATTTCCATATTTCTTTGAAGGTGTTGTTCAACAATATGGACCTATACATGAGAAAAAGCACAATTCTTGTTGCAGAATTGTTGGCAATAGGTAAGCGTTTGATATTATCTCCAGCTTTTCCCCTGCTCCACACGGAACGTGATAGTTTCCCATCATTCCGCGTTCCATCTAGCGATGGCTTTGTTAATTATAAGTTTCAAGTTACTCTAAGTGATTTGGGTTATTCAATTCGTTCTAGCTCACATTTCTTCCGATATTTATTGATTTTCTCAACCATCGGTTGTGATATTTCCAAATTCTTTATTAGTGTGTTTATCTTAGTTTTGTCAGTCATATGGATTAACTTATGAACATCTTTATGGAGGATGCGTAGGTTATTAAACTTGTCATTTCCACCTAGATACAGAGGAATATAGTGGTGACAGTGTACATCTTGAGCTTGAAGGAATATACCTGTAATTTCACAGTTTCCTTTTTTCATACTGTATCGACTAATCCTATTGTCCATATATTCAACACTGCGTGTCAGAATCGTCGATTCCATCAGTAAGGCTATTTCTTGCTTGATATTTTTGTGTAGATTTTTATAAATCTGCCCTCGACCTTCAACCGTGAATGGTGTTAGACTTTGCGTAAAGCAAATGGTATTTTTCGTCTGAACATTCGCTAGTGGATAAAGATAAATACCAGCAATTTTAAATGTCTTACATCCCAAACTATAAAATTTTTTATAGGATGGGGGTGGATTCGTTGGATGTGCATACTTCCCGATTGACCTAAGACGATTGTACATCATTGCACTGATTTCATAGGCAAGACGTGAGAACGCTAAGTTGACGTGTGTCGCTCTATTAAAGTAATTATGTAACCCTAAGACAAAGCTATTGAAACGCATAGCGTTTTGAATGGTTGGTGAAGAACGAAGTTCTTTCACTCGTTCCTTCGCTTCAGCTTTTATTTTCTGTATCTTTTCGGCACGAACAAAAGTGTGAGCCACTCGCTTTTTACCTTTTCTATTTGCGCGAATGGTAAATCCAAGAAAAGCTGATTCATTTTTACGTAGGTTAATAATCTTCGATTTTTCTGGTGAAATATCGAGTTTTAACCGTTCTTTCAGAAATAGCTTTACAGCATGAAACCACCTTTCGGCGGTTTTTGCATCTCGACAGAGAATTTTAAGGTAAGTAGACCACTGGAACCTCCCCAGTAGCCCCTCTCAGAACCGGACGTGAACCTCTCGACTCATCCGGCTCCCATTATTCAGCCGTAGGCTTGATACCTATCTCCCAATGTTTAAAGAGCTTGGGATATTGCTTTGCTATTCTCCCTAGAAAATGTTCTGCTCTCTTTTTATGACGGGCAAACTTCTTATATTTCCTTCTTGCCCACATGACTAAGGCTTTGTTAATGTGCCTTAGAGTTGAGTACATTTCCGATTTGTAGAACTTGCCATAGTAGTTAATCCAGCCTCTAATTGCTGAGTTGAACATCATCGATAGGTCTATGAGTTCCTTGTCTGCTTTTAATTGCAGTTTCCAATCTCTCACCTTCTGTCGAATTGATTTCTTTGACTTATTACTGATTGCAGGAGTGAAATTCACAAAATGCTTTCCCCATCTATTCTTTGATAATCTGGGTCTAAACGTATATCCTAGAAAATCAAACGAAGTGTTTTCATGTTTTTCTTTTCTATCTACATCCTTGCAATATACAATTCTCGTTTTAATTGGATGCAATTCGAGTTTACATTCATTCATTCTCTTATTTAAGGACTCAAGCACTTTCTTTGCTTCATTTTCTGTCTTACAGTGGATGACTGCATCATCTGCATATCTTGCAAATGGATTGTCTGGGTGATAGATTGACATCCATTTATCGAACGCATAGTGTAGGAATAAGTTAGCTAGAACTGGACTTATGACCCCACCTTGCGGTGTACCTGATGTGCGTTCTATGACTCCTTCCTTTGTCTGGAAAGGTGTCTTTAACCATCTTTTGATATACAGTTTTACCCATCTATTTTCTGTATGCTTTTCCACTGCTCTCATTAACAATTCATGATCAATATTATCGAACAATCCTTTAATATCGAATTCTAAAACCCAGTTATATTTCCAGCACCTTTTGCGCGTAATCTCTATTGCTTGAATTGCATCTTTCCTTGGTCTATATCCATAGGAATCTTCATGAAAGAACGGTTCAACCGTAGGTTCGAAATATAATTTCGCTGTCATTTGTGCAATTCTGTCAGCAACTGTCGGAATTCCTAGCGTTCTGGTACCTCCAGCTTTCTTCGGTATGTCTACCGCTTTTACTGCTGGTGGAAAATAACTCCCTGATGACATTCTGTTCCATAATTTATACAGGTTGTCTTTAAGATTCAATTCGAATTCTTCTATTGACACATCATCAATTCCAGCTGACCCTCTGTTTGCCTTAACTCTTAAGAAGGCTTCATATACTATGTTTTTAGATATCTTATATGGCTTTGTTTTCCTCATAAGTTCCTCCCAGCTTTATGGTTGACTTATTTGTAAAACTGAATAATATAACCCCTTCGCTCCATCTCCGTTAGGAGATTTCATCACTACTACGAGTTATTCCGCCCCTATACATGGCATTGGTACTCTGATTCTCGTGGGGCTTCCACTTGAAATCTCTCCCTTAACATCCATGTCGTAGGTTCCCACGTTCCACACAGAAGCCTGTATTAAGTTCACGCCGCCTTTATACCGGTCACCGAACGGACAGTAAACAGGTTTCCTCCGAACTTATCCCGAGTTAACGACTCCCCCTCGGTTTTGATGACATCTATACGCTTTCGATACTTCCTCAGCGGTTCAATGGTTTTCGTCTCCTTAATACGTACCTGACAGAATCTCGTTCTGCCTTTTCCCTAACGCTCAATACCATAGCTTTTGACTATAGCACCTTAGGGTGGTTTGCAATCTCTACCTGTATAGCGATTGCGAGAGGCCTACTCTCATCTTTTGTGCAGCATAGCTCCCTTGTGTGCTTACGCACAATTTGGTTGCTTTCGTGGCACACAGTCATCAGCATAACGGACTAGATATCCTTCCTTCAATTGGGTTCGCTTTTTGGCAAGGAGTTGACCCTCTCTTGTCTTAAATGGTTTATGTAGAGGAAACCATTCCCATTGTTTAGATACCCATTGATCTAATTCATTTAAAACAATATTTGATAATAGTGGTGAAAGTAACCCACCTTGTGGAGAGCCTTTTGTCGGTATACCTTCTCCATCAATCTCGGATTTTAACATTTTGGCTATACATGCAAGGACTTGCCTGTCTCTAACACCTAAATTCCAAAGTTGTTTAATCAGTAAGGTATGATTGATATTGTCAAAAAAGCCTTTAATATCAATGTCTACAACGTAGTGGAGTTGTGACTGGTTGACTAGGTATTGGATTCTAGCCATAGCATGATGAGTAGACCTTAACGGTCTAAATCCATAACTATGATTGAAGAAATGAGCTTCCGCTATTGGTTCTAAAACTTGTTTGAAGCACTGTTGAATAATTCTATCGAGGATACATGGAATGCCAAGTGGTCTCATTTTGCCATTATCTTTTTCTATTAACTTCCGTCTTACTTTCTTCGGGCGATAATTCTTGAGCTGTTTTTGTATTTCTTCTATTAAATTGTTCTCAGTATATTTCTCAATATCTAAAATGGTTTTCCCGTCTGTACCTGGGGTTTTTGAGCCTTTATTTGATTTGATTATGCGATACGCCAGTAAAATATTATTCCTCGACGTGATAATGTCGTATAAGCAATGGAATGTTTCTTTATTTTTAGCTCGCTTATGTAAATCTGTAAAGGTTTCGGTCATACCATAATAATCCCAATATCGTAGAGCTTGCACTGTGGCATCATTCCTTCATGAAGTGATGTTCCCACATTCTTACCCGACCGGTGCAATACACCTTTGAAAAATAATTATTAACTACCACTAGACTTGGGGCTGTTCCTCCGCCTTCATTACAAAGGCTTCGTCAGTCGTACCCCTACCCTCACAAGGATAAATACATTTCGATTAAAATCTTATAGCAAACGTTTCAGGTGACAGCCTTCATTACAACGTTCCTTGCTTTCCAAGTACCTTACAACGTAGCTATCCATTCTTAACGTAGGTGCTTCCTTTAAGCCTGTGAACTAGATACCGCCATCGTTCGGTATAGCGTATTTCAGAGGGCGCATTTTTACTCCACACCATTCACCCCATCGTAAGATGGTACATGCGTTTCCGCATGCTCAATCTATAGACCCTTACCTTCGGAAGTTTGTCAGTTCTTTTCTAATAGAACTATTCTCACCATATTAAGTTTTTCAGCCGTGCGGCATATCCGTTGGCATACCTTTTCCAGAGGAATGGCTGCAGCCTTCGTTCTGCCGAATCCACCTGTGCTTCACACCCTATGTCCTGTCAGACATAACGCATGCAGGAGTATTGACGGGATAGTTTCAGAAAACATGGTTTCTTCATTCCTATCCTCCGTTGTAAAGTTAAAAATTTGCCACGCAAACTTTCCTGTATTTCATGAAATAAATCACTTATAACAGAACTTGTCGCGCGCGCCCGATTGTGGAAGATCAGATAATGAATCCTGCTTTTTGTTTGTTAAACTAAAGCAACCTTATGTTGAATAACTATTCGTAGTGTTTGTTGGAACAAATTCGTTGAGGTCTCAACAGTGTGAAAAGTGTTCTAAAACTTTAGATCAAGTGGACATTATTAGGATTGTAAATGAACATCCAAGGTTTTCTCAAAAGATATAGGGGATTTGTTTATTTCTACAGACTATCGATATAAACAGATTAAAAAATTTCAAATTTTTTCTATACCCTTTTATGGTAATATTTGTATAGAAGGGGGTAGTCGGAATGGAAATTATTTTGAGGAAATTAGCTGATATTGATGGTTGTGTAACATTACAATGTAAGCATTGTGAGGATAAATTTAAGGTCAATGTACAAGAGTTTGAAGATTTTCAGGGAGAATTTATGTTTTGCGCCTCTTGTGGATTATCTTCTAACCCACAAGATTTAATTTTTACTGAAGATTTTCAAAAAAATGCACAGATTGAACTGGAAAACTTCGCATTAAAGGAACTTCAAAAAATGTTTGGCGAGAAGAATGTTAAAGGGAAATTAAAAACACCTAAAGATTTATATGAAGTAAACGATATGAATTTAATATTAAAAAACTGTTGTAATCGTCAAGTGAAAATTAATAACTCGGCTAATTTTGCCAGTACATACTGCCCGTATTGTGGAGGGATATAGTTGGAGAAAATTACAGCAAATGATTTTAGAATTGTATCATTTAAATTTCGTGGAATTTCATCGGAGTTATTAAGATCAAGTGGTGAAGATGATGCGAGCAGAAACTTAAATAGGTTTTTAGATTACATTCGGGAGACACAGATTATTTATGATTTTATAGAAAAGAACAATCAAACCCAATACGACATACAAGAAAGTATTAAAGAAATTAGCAGTACTCGTCATTTTAAAATTCCATACAAAGACCAAGAACAGATAGCATTTATATACCAACTGTTAGATTATATTGATAAATACTATAGGCACTGGACAGGTTTTGCTCTGTGGTATGGGACAAGTGGTGGGGGTAAAATAAGCGGAATTATTCAGGGATTTAATAATAAAGTAACAAGATTGTTAGTAAACCATATTTCAACTTACTTAGAGGAGATGGCAATAATGATGGGCGTTAATGATAATCCAAAAACTCCAGTATTAATTCAGGGTAATGTAGGTCAATTCAATTATGCGCATGGTAATATAGAAGCTGTTCAAAATAATAATTCCCAATCAAATGATGTGTTAGATTTAACAAAAGAATTAATAAAGATATTGAAAGAGACAGATAATGTTGATGGGGAGATTAGAGATGAAGCAATAGACAACCTAGAAGATTTAGCTGAAGAGGTTGAATCAAATGATAAGCCTAAAGAAAAAACAATACGACGTATAACAAAAACTTTACGTGACTTAAATGAACTAGCACAAGAAGGTAGTTCATTGGCTTTAAAAGTCGCAGGACTAGCTGCTCTAATAATTTAAAACATTAGATTAAAACAAACAATACTGCGGAATTCAAGGTTTTATTTAATAAATCAATCACCAGCCTGTCACTTCACACCCTTTTTTGTTTTTCTAAATAGGAGTCACCGTCAACATCCCGGAAAGTCGAATTCCTGTACTCTAAGGAATCGACTTTTTTAATTTTACTTTTTAAAGCACTTGTTATGCATCAGTAAAATAGTCAGCTTAACCTAACCTGCTTCGTTAGTTTAAGTTTAATCCTTCATAATCTCAATTGCATTATATATAAATATTTATTACTGTATCAACAAACTGGCCCTTTAATGTAGGAACATATTGAAGTTTTACAACATCAGAAGAACATAAAAAGAAAAAATCCTGTTTAAATTTGTACAGGATTTTAATCAAACTTTATTGTCAAATTTACGGACTATGTTTTAAAATATCAAACTTTACTTTAAAGATATAAATAGAACAGACAATCAATTAATAACCAAATAAAAAAAGAGGTCCAGTTCTATCAAAGAATTAGCACCCCTTTTTCCTATACGCTTTTCTAAACTCCCTATTGAACTCCAAACATTATTCCAAAATATATTGATACAACCATTAAAAGTGAAGAGAATGTAGAAACAAAAACCGATTTCCTGATGATAGCAGCAAAAATGGTTAGTATCATAAATAATATAGCTAAACCAAATAATAGGTAACTATCCATTCCGAAAGATATAATGACATTGAAGACTTCAAAATTTTCAGCATTTTGTATTGTGTTTACAATATCTCCACTATATAGCGTTTCAAAAAGAGGAGAAGCTCCTTCTGTGTTTATCAACAAATAGATCTGATGTGGTGGCCAAGACTGTCCCATAAATGCTGTTAGTCCAAACACAATTAGTGCATAAACACTTTCCAACCTTGCCCATTTTAAAGGATTAAATGATTCCTGATTATATCTTCTTCTAAACATTACTCCATTAATAAAAGCAAATAATACTAATGAGATAATAAATATGTGCTTTAAAACTAATGCTTGTCCGTAATTAACGATAAGACTATTTTGATATTCTTGGATAACTGAAGCATTTGGATCATCATAGGAATCAATATCAATTTCCATCGTAAAATAACCAGCTACTATAGTAATGATAAGACAAGTAATAGCGATAGGTGTAAACCATTTCAAAAAGTTTAACCAATTATTTTTATTTTTGGAGAACCAACTAATAACCAAAAGAATACCTATCCATACAGTAACCGCTAGGAAATGAAGCGTATGGAAAACGAATCCTTGCCATTCAGTAATTGTTGCTGCATGGCTTGACCTTCCATAACCTAAAAGCATTAATAAAGTTAGAAAAATAGCCCATATTGTAAGCTTTTTATTTGTTTCTAAATTTTTAGCCAGTAATACACAAATCAAAATTACGGATATGAAGGTAATAAACAACCATGCTTTTCCAATTTCAAATGTGAACACAACGCTTTTTATAAAGAGCCAGCGGTCCATATCACCTGCTAATATGTATGCCGTTTGAAAAACTGGAAGAAATGCTGCTATTGGTATTAATCCTGCAGCTAGACAAAGTACTTTTTTAGGGACATATATAGGTGGTTTTTTATTCTCGGGAACCATCAATAGAATCAAGGAACCTATAAGAACTGAGAAACTTATGTACAATATAAACTCAGTTAAAGAAATTAAGAGCATTCAGATTCACCTTCACCTTATTTTTTATTCTTACTAAACAACATCCAAGCTAATAATCCTAAACCTGCAATAATTAGCGTTATAATGATTATATTTACTATAGAAGACGAGTCATTTTCATTGGCTTGTCGGTTTTGCTTTTCTACGTCTTGATCTTCCAGTTCATCTTCTTTATATTCTACAGTTTGAGAGTTTTCTGAAGAAGTGATGTTTCGTTCATCTTCAGATTGTCCGGCGTTTTCCTTGCCCAGTGTAATTTCGGACTCCTTTATAGTAAAAGAATATTGATTTTCAATAAGATGACCGTCTGCTCCAACAACTTTCCAATTTACTTGATATGAACCCGGTTCAAGCGAGTCCTCGAATGTTGCTACAAGCATATTATCATTTATTTCATGAGACGAAGGGTTAATTACATCTCCAGTATCATTTACTAGGGTAAGAGTACTTCCATTTTCAATTCTAGTATTAAATGATAGCTCTATTCTGTTTATAGTTTCACTCAGTTGTTCACCATCTCCTGGTGTTGAATTTTCTAAGACAGAATGTGCATTAGCCGTACTAAATTGAGTAATACTAAATAATATTATTGCGATTAACGACAGTGATAAAGTTCTTCTAATTTTTATCATGAAATTTCCTCCTCATTAACTAGAAATGCCCCACACATGCAACTGAATCATATCACTAATTGATTGAGAAATTATTTTCTTAATCATAAATGTACCAGAAATGTAAAAATAACACTTAAGAAATCACTAAAAATGTTGACAAGAATTAATTACCTATAAATTTTATCCTACTCACCTCTTCAATAAAATCTATTATACTTAAAACCTATTATAGTAAATCTCATAAATCCCTAATATAAACACATTTCCATTTTATTACCTACAACTTGAAACATCTGTTCGCATTATGTATCATAACTATATATAGTATTTATTTGAATTTATATATACTATATTTTGTTACTTTATTAGAATCCTGGGAGGTAATAGATGTCTAAAGATTTGATTTCTAAAAAACTAAGGAATTTGTTATTGAATAGTGAAACAATAAAAAAGGGCACTTTTAATAAATTATATAACTATCTTCAGAAAAACGAATTAATAACCTTTGATGAAATTAAAGAATATCAGGATTTAAATGATTTAACTACGTATATAGACGACTTAATAAACGCATGTCGTTCAGAATGGAAACCGTCTGATACACAACCAGTACAAGATTTAGGATTATCTTATAAAGATCAGAAAATTGAATGTAATTTATGTGGTTATAAATATTTAAAGTTAAAAAATAAGATTGTAAATCAAATCAATGGTAAAGTACTTGTGGTAGGTTCTGAATGTGTTAAAGAATTCGGGGAAGAAGTCAAAGGATTGATTGAAAAAGTAAACCGAGACACTCGAAGAGCTGAAAGAAGAGTACTTCTAGAGAATCATATTCCAGGAATACGAGCTTTTGTGGAAACTACGAATCTAGTTAATAGCTTTGATATGATTATTCCTTTAAATTTATCCGTTAAGCTATCAGAAATTACTTCTGATATTAAAAATAATTATGAAGAATTTATCTCTGAGAAGTTTAACCATTTAGATTTAATTGAAGCCAAATGGGAAATTAAGGAGCATATAATTGAAGCCATTAAATCATTCGTTAATGAAAATAAACAAGAAAAATTCGCTGCATCATTTGCGATTAAAAATTGGATACTTAAAAATAATAGCTCTACGTTAACAAAGCAAATTAGAGAAGATAATGGATTTATTAAATGGAGAACAATTCATAAAATTTACGAAGAGAGATTTATGAGAAGTGTATTACAGCAACTAAATGTTTATCTTAAAAAAGAGAATATTCTTATCGAAAGTTTAAATCCATCTAATAGAATTGTAAAAATACGATTTTCGAAAAAGAACAAAATATTGCATGGTAATATCTCATATCAAGATTTTCTACTCAATATAGGTGGACTTCTTTATAACGAAACCGATATTAATGCAACTTTTAAAGATTTAATTGATATGGTTAAAATACCCCTTAGTGATTCTGGCAACCTAATAGTAAACTTTGTTTTAGGCAAATTACGTAATGTCAACACGAATCTAGTCTATCGTTCTGGGGATGAACTTATTTTAAAACACAAAGATGAATATATACGGATAAGTGCATTAAAACTTATAAATGACGTGAAATCTTTATACTTTGAAGATAATATCAGTAATGATTATTTTGTTAATTGGATTGCCACGCATAAAATTAAGATCATGTCTTTAAAAGAGTTCAAGAACTATAAACAGGCAAAAGAATTAGCTTCAGAGTTAAAAATAAAAAATCTATAACTGACTTTTTCGAGAAAACGGTAATAGCATTCGGGTGTGAATTTGTAGAAGACAAATATAAAGCCTAAGTGTCACAAGGTACCTATGGATAGTTGAAGGAGTTGAAGTGTTACATTATTTTTCCTTCCCAAACCATTTCTGCCATAACTCCTGAAACAGTGTATTCCATTTAATCATTACCGCATAGCCAAAAGCTAGAATAACGACTGTAGAAGGATAAATTGGTTGCCCAATAATTAGATTAGCAATTACTAAGTACGTTAAAGCAATAGGTAAGCAAATGCCTAAAATATTGACATAAAGCATTAGTTTGTAGTAATCCATTTTGATAGCCTCGATTTTCATTTTAATATTAAAAGAGAATTTATTTTGTATTAGTTTTAATAATCCTTCTTTTCAAAGGTTGCACAGGTAAACGGCTCTCCCATTCCTTCTTTTGGCCAATTTTAAATAGCCTTGCTCAGGAGGATTTTGTGAAGCTTAGTGGAATACCCTGTTCACGAAATCGGTAGTATATAATTGGTCGAAGTATTTACATTCTTTTACTATAAATATCTTTTATTATGTGTCGTTTCCAGTATGGATATACCATATAAATGAAAAAATTAGGATTTATGTTATATAAAACATAGACATACTTGTAAAGCAATAAAAGATGTAAGGAATATTCAATAAGTAGATTTATTTTTATTAAAGGCAAGAATTAAGTGGGGTATCATAATGAAAAAGAAACTCAAAAGTAACCGAATCCGTTGTAAACATTGTAATGATATTATCGAATCAAAGAGTACTTATGACTTTCAGATATGCAGATGTAAGGCCGTCGCGGTAGATGGTGGATTAGAGTATGGAAGACGAATTTATGTTTCAAATCCAGCAGAAGAGCATTATGAAGAGCTGTCAGAATATGAATGATATATTAAGAAGAATTGATATTCATTAAGGGAATATCAATTCTTCTTTGATTCTCCATCTGTTTAATATACCTCCAATTTCACCGTCTAGTGTTATAAGACAAAAAAGTCGGGAACTACGGAGGCTTCGATTATAAGAAGCTTAAGTAATTTTTTGAGTTAGTTTATTGCTTTTCAAATGAGTAAACAGTAACAATTCGGTACACGACTTTTTTGTATAGCAGAAAGAAATACGGTTCCCGACTTTTACTTTTACAAGCAATAAATTCATCCCTGAACACGATAGGTTTTCATTTCTTCTTCAGATAGTTTTACTTGTTTTTCAGACATTTGCTTTCACCTCTTTCTGATGTGCTAAAGCAATTACTATTAACTGTTTGACATGTTCATCATCCAGTGAATAAAACGCTAATTTTCCTTCTTTTCGATACTTTACAATCCCTTGTTTATTTAATGTCCTTAAATGATGAGAAGCCGTTGCAACAGAAGAACCAATAATATTAGCAACATCACATACACATAACTCATCATCTTGGCATAAAGCATAGGAAATTTTTGCTCTATTTTCATCTGCAAGTGCTTTAAACAATTGCGTAACGCTACCTATATCCTCTTTTTCTAATTCCCCTTGTATTCGATTGACTTTTTCCTCGTCATAACAATAAATCTCACAAGAATCTTTTTTGCTCATTAGTTTCACTCCTTATCATTCAAACATTCACTTGAATATATTGTAACCCTTTTTTATCGTTATTCAAACATTAATTTGAATGAAATCAAAAAAGGTACCGATAATAAATCATTTTAATTAAAATATGAATGAAAACAATTCATTGAATGTCCCATTTTCATACATGATATAAATTCCTAATCCTATAAAGATAATTGGAACAATCCAACGTTCATACTTTTCAATTTTTTCCGATACAAATTCCACATGTGCTAAACGATAACCCATGTAGAGTAAAACCCAAATCATTATTAAAAAGACAATAATAGAGACAATGATCTCGGTCCCGTTTAATGTCGTGAAATACGGTACATAAATGGAAAAGTCATCTGCACTGGAAGACAATACAATAAAAGTGACTGTTAGAAATAATTGATTAAACCTACCTGATGAAAATAAGGACAATATGCTGCTATCATCTTCGTCTTCTTCTCCTTTAATCCAAACCTTTATTCCTAAATAAATGGGTAAAAGCCCAAGAAGTCCTATGACCCATTGTTGAGGGATTAGGTTGGCGACACCTAGGGAAACTAAAAGACTAGCTCCTATAACAATGATCGTTCCAAGATACTTTCCAATCCATACATGTTTTTCTTGTCCTTTTTTTATTTGTGAAAACAATAAAATTAAAATAACAAGATAATCAATCCCTGTCGCTACATAAATAGCCGCAGCTGTTAGTATAGTTGTTATCATTTATTCCCCTCCACTTTTTAAACAAAGGAAAGACCCGACTCCCTTTGAAATAATTCTTTTTTCTTCTAAAATTTCGAACCCTGTTTCCTTCAGTTGATGAGTGAACTCATCCCATGTAAAGTAGGCTTCTGGGGGATGATCTAATTTAAAGTAAGTGGCAAAAAAGTGAGAAGCATCTTTATTCAAATCTTCGATTAAAAGCACCCCACCTGGCTTTATTACCCGATAAAGTTCTGCAATTGCATCTTTCCAGCGAGGAATATGATGGAGGATTCCGAAAACAAAAACAGCATCAAACTTATTGGAATCTAAATGTGTTTCTAACACGCTGCCAACAAAGAAATTTAAATCGGGATATTCTTTTTTCGCTTTATCAATTTGCGAAGGCATGATATCAAATCCTACAAGTTCAGCAGGACGAAATTCTTGAATTAGTTTTGTACTATATCCTGATCCACACCCTGCATCTAATACTGCCTTTCCCTCTAAGGAAAGATTATGCCTATCTAAAAATTCCTTAAAGGTTTTAAATTCAATGCTTTTTTGCAACCAACGTCTAATCGGATTATTCATCATATAAAACTCAATTTTATTTAACTCCATACATGACAACTCCCTTCATTCAAATATTCATTTGAATATATTATACCCCTTTTTTTATTTTATTCAAACAATTATTTGAATGATAATCTAACGAAAATGACTTTTCAACCACAAGTAAATACCTAGTAAAAAGGAGAATCTTGTAAAAAACTAATCCTAAATTAGGAAAAATATGTTTTAATAAAGAAGATAGTCCAGAAAGGAGAGTGTAAAATAAATGCCAAGTGAACATCAAGATATTATTGACTTACTAGCCGATAAACCTTATCTAAAAGACTTATTTCTTGAGGTAGGTTTGGATAGTCAGTTAACCCAATTATTACAAGAATTAATTAGTGTTACCGATGATGATCGTCCTCTAAATGGACAAGTTATCTCGCGAAGTACAATTTTTGAGCGAACAGAGAGATTCATCCAATGCTCAAGAAAAGTAGATGAAGTGGACAACACAGACGATCAAGGACAACCTCGCCAACCAACGCAATTTGTGCCCCCCTTAACGAAGGGACAATTAATAAAAGCAAAATTTTCAGCAGTTGGGAGCGAACTCGATAGAGAACATTTTGCTATCGTATGGGATGCTATTCCAAACAGAGATTCCATTCAGGTAATACCAACAGAAAGCATGAAAAGTAAAATAAAAGAAACTAAACATCGGTTCAGTATTGGGAAAATTCGTCCTTTATCACTGGCAACAGCGGTATGTATGGAGCAAATAACATGTATAAGTCGAAAAAGGATTGTCAAAACTGAATTTACAAAGCAAAATATTCCTGTTTACCTCTCTTCAGATCAGGAAAAGAGAATTGAAGAAGGTATTCGTGTAATGTTGTTAAATGAAGAATCTTTGCTAGAGCACCTAATTAAAAACAATTTAAAGTTTATTCCACAATTTGATAACCCAGCACAACAGTTAACCCATTTGTTAAGACCGTTGATGTCAAAGAGTTACGATAAGAAAGTTTTAACTTATACACTCTACAACGATTCAACGGAGTACAAAATCACTTGGGTAAAAACTTCTTTAAAAAAAGAACGTAGAGTCAGGACCATTCAAAGCCTAGCCAATGTCATTGATACCGACACAAAAGATAGGATAACGGCAAGAAATGAAATTTACCAAAAAATGTTGGAAACGGTGATTTCATAAAATATCGGCTAAAATATATTGCATATTTTACCAACATGAGTTATTCTATTATTAGTAAATAACCTTCACGTCAAGGTAATCTTGACAAATAGCAATACTACATACCTTTAAGCTCGGTAAGCGAGCACAAAAAAAAGCCTCCTTTTTCAAAGGAGGCTTTGTTCATGTTCTAAATCAAAGTCATCTGGTTGAAAATCTAAATAATAGTTAAGTTCTTTCCCACAACATGGACATGTTTTTCTATTATTGCTATTTAGTTCAAATATCGTTTGCTTTGCAGCTGTTTCGGATATTGCTTCTAATTCACGTGTGATAGAACGGTTATCACATTGTCGATCCGAACAAAACAAAGAGATGTAATATCTCATATATAATCCTCCTCTATTTCCTTTTTCCCCTTACTATCTTTTTTATGCAGTTTTTCCTTTGAAATTCCTGTTTTCTGGGGAAAAGAGTAAGTAATTAACAATGCTTAATATGAAAATAAAAATGAACTTAGAGTTTTTCTCTAAGTTCATTTTTATTTATTGTTAAGACTCTCGTATTGAGTTACTTTAAGCGAAATAAACCTTTTCACTTCGTTTGATACATCTGAACGAATCCCTGCTTTTCTGTATATTTTCCATTCGATGATTGGTTCCCCTTCTTCTTTTAATTTTTCAATGCAGAATTCAACTCGTCTTTTTTGGAAGGCTACTAGATCTTCTGAAACTTTACTGATAAACTCCATTGATTCAGGTAGCTTTTCCGACTTTTTCTCCAATACGGATAGCTTGTTAATTTTCTTCCCTAGTGATGTTGCTGTAATTCTTGTGGGTTTTTCAGCATCAAAATCCCAATTTTGAACCGCTTTCTTTAATCATGCCAAAAATTCCTCATCTCTTTTTTTTCCAATTCAAGATCCAAATGCTTCTCAAATGGCTGAAAATATTGAAAAAGTCTCTGGATACAATGGAACCGATAATTCGGATTTAAGGTCCGTTCTTTTTCATCAAACGGAGGAAACATTGATATTTGTTCAATAACGTCATCCTCAGTAAAAAGATGCTTAATTTTTTTGTAACACTTGTTAATACGATTGGTATTCCTGTAATTATCGTAGGTACGAATAAAGCAATCTCAGTGTTACAGAGTGAGTTTAGACAAGCTAGACATGGGAGTGATCAAGGAGATATGGTTTGGTCACAAATGCCACATGACGCATCGTGGGATTTATTTATGGATGGGATGTGGGAGTATCAGTGGACAACCGAATATACACCTCTATCATCTGAACTCAGCGAATTGATTTACGAGGAGAGCCAAGGAATTCTCGACATTGCAGTGAAACTTTTCATGTTATCACAGGTAAGAGCTATTGCAACTGGAGAAGAAAAATTAAGTAAACAAATGATCAAACAAGTGGCTAGCGATAGTCTTAGACTGGTTAAGTCTATGCTAGAAGCATTAAGGTCAGGAATTCCAAGCGAAATCGCCAAATATGAGGATATTCGACCAATTGATATGGATGAGGAAATGGAAAAATATAAAGGCTCCATAGATTTACAAGAGAAGATTCGCATTCAAAAGAAAATCCAAGAACAAAAGCGAGTGAAAAAGGAACAATCTCTTTTAGAAGAAGTAACGTTGCAACTATTATCCATGGATTTCGAACCAAAAGAAGTTCAGAGTGCTATTAAAAAAGTGCTCAAACAATTTGGGGAAGACATTGAAAAATCAATTGTGCTGAAAGAGGCTGTAAAATTGCTTATTGATAAAGATGAAAAGAAAGCGGATAGTCCAAGTAAGAAAAAGAGAGCAACGCCATCAAGTGAAAATTATTTAGTCTGCTTAATGCACGAAGCAAGACAGAAGAAGAAATCTGTCTATGAATATTTTCTTGATCAAGGAATCATTAAAAAACCATTAGATGAGTTATGGGAGGATAAAGAAGTTGCTACATTGGTTTACGACGCCATATCCTGATGAATTGCTTTACAGTGTGTTTGCAAGATATCATGTCAGATCAGGAAATACAAGTCCTAAAATGGCGATCGAAGAACTGTTCGGAAAACGAACAGTTCGTTCAGTTTGGGATTTACCTGCTAACTTAAATGTGTTATTGAATCAAATTGGTTCCTATTGGAATGAAGAAAAATTGATTAATAATCATACAATGTATCCTTATTATGCCTCCTTTTTACTTCCGAAACAGGCAAAACAAGTGAAAAAATCTATGTTTGATAGTGATGGAAGTACAATCCATACCCGTATTGGTGTTGCTGCAAGCAATGTGAAAGTAAAAACCAATCTTTTGGTATGCAGTGACTGTATTAAAGAAGATATGGAAACTCATGGTGAAACGTATTGGCGGCGGGTTCATCAAGCCCCAGGCGTTTTTATTTGTCCGAAACATGAAACGGTGCTAGAGAAAACAACCGTTTCAGCAAAATCCGAAAACCAGCATGAGTTTATTGTTGCTACTCCTTTTGTTGAAAGAAAAAAAGTTAATCTTAATGGTTTAAATGATGAAGATATTCAGTTCTTGGTAAAGGTTGCAAAAGTGACAGAATCGCTTCTAAACAATCCCCATCTTCAAACAAATGATAATACTATTCGGAATAAATACTTGGAACTATTAAAGCAGAAGGGATACGCAAATATTAACGGATTTATAAAACGGGAAAGGTTATATCAAAGTTTTGGGGTAAAATTCTCCGACACTATATTAGAACTATTGCAATCTGCTGTGACGTTCAAAGAATCCGATTGGTTAACGATGGTTTTTCAAAAGCACCGTAAATCCTTTCATCCGATTCGGCATTTGTTAGTAATGATGTTTTTGGAAACGGATTTGGAGCATTTGCTTGGTAAAAATGAATTCCTCCCATTTGGTAAAGGACCATGGTTATGTTTGAATGTAGCTTGTCCGAACTATCATAAGCGTGTTGTAAAGGATTTACGAATTACATTGGATTATGGTACAAGGAAGCCTGTTGGAACCTTTCAATACGATTGTGGCTTTATTTATTCAAGAAAAGGTCCCGATCGAAATGAAGAAGATAAATTTCGAATTGGCACAATAAAAGAATACGGTCATGTTTTGAAGAAAAAGCTGACCGAAGCAGTTAATGAAGGTAAAACACTTGCTGAGATTTCAAGGGAATTTCAAGCAGACCGTGGAACAATCAAAAAATACGCAGCTAAATTGAATTTAAATGTTCTATGGAAGACTCCAAAAATAGAAGCAGAAATCGTTCAAGGTCCAATTGAAGATTTAGAGAAGCAAGTACAATTAAGAAAAGAGAAATGGATGGAAATTCAAGAGTTGTATCCCGAGAAGTCTAAAACGGAACTCAGAAAACTGGTACCTGATGTTTATGCTTTTTTGTATCGTAATGACCGAGACTGGCTAAATGAATTTTCACCAATCAAGAACAAAATTCAGACTCCTAACCACCGAGTTGATCGAATTATGCCAATATTAATTATAAAACCAAACTGTTACTTTTATAGTTTTTAGTAAATTACACTTAATAAATACTATTGGAGGTAAAAACAAGAAAACCTTGATACAGCGGGGTTTATCGCAGTACCAAGGTGAACCTTTGTGTCATAACAACTTATAATTAGATGTCAAATATAATTATAAGTTGTGACAGTATTAGTTATAACTCACAATTTTGTTATAAATAACTCCCTACTCAACAGTCACTGATTTTGCCAAGTTACGTGGTTTATCGACATCACAGCGGCGGTGTAATGCTGCATAGTAGCTAATTAATTGTAATGGTACGACTGTTACAAGTGGTGTTAATAAAGTGTGCACTTTAGGAATGACTAGGCGGTCGCCTTCTTCCTCTAAGCCTTCCATTGAAATGATGCATGCGTTAGCTCCGCGCGCAACGACTTCTTTTACATTACCACGAATGTTTAATGCCACTTGCTCTTGTGATACTAAGGCAAATACAGGTGTTCCTTCTTCGATCAAAGCAATTGTTCCGTGCTTTAGCTCTCCACCTGCGAAGCCCTCTGCTTGAATATAAGAAATCTCTTTTAGCTTCAATGCGCCTTCCAAGCTTACATAGTAATCAAGATTACGGCCAATGAAGAATGCGTTTCGAGCAATTTTTAAGTAGTCTTCTGCAATTTGCTCTAATTCCTCTTTTGAATCAACCATTGTTTGAATGCCATTTGCTGCAATTGCTAGCTCTTGTTTCAAGTCAAAGTCAATATCTTTACCAATTGATTGAGCCGTCACATAAGCAGTTAATGCTAATACAGCCACTTGCGCTACATAGGCTTTTGTTGAAGCGACTGCAATCTCCGGACCAGCATGTAATAATAACGTGAAGTCTGCTTCACGAGAAAGTGTTGAACCGGGAACATTTGTAATTGTTAGTGCTGGGTAACCCATTTCTTTAATTTTCACTAACACTTGACGACTATCGGCAGTTTCACCAGATTGTGTGATGAAAATGAATAGTGGTTTCTCTGATAGTAAAGGAACGTTATAACCAAACTCGCTTGAAATATGAACCTCTACAGGAATCCCTGCGATTTTCTCAAAGAACTGTTTTCCAATTAAGCCTGCGTGATAACTTGTTCCCGCTGCAATAATATATAAACGATCAGCTTCTTTTAAGGCTGTTAAAATATTTTCATCAATTGCAAGTTCGCCATTTGCGTCGCTATACTCTTGGATGATTTTACGTACAACACCTGGTTGCTCATCCATTTCTTTTAACATGTAGTGTGGATATGTTCCTTTTTCAATGTCGCTTGCATCTAATTCTGCTTTGAAAGGTTTACGTTCAATTTCGCGACCATCTAAAGTAGTAATCTCCACTTTATCTCTATGAACTAGAACTACTTCTTTATCACGTAACTCGATGTATTGATCTGTTACTTGAAGCATAGCCATTGCATCAGACGCAACTACATTAAATCCATCACCTACACCTACTAATAACGGCGATTTATTTTTTGCCACGAAAATTGTATCTTCATCTTCTTTATCTAATAAAGCTAGAGCATATGAACCATGCACTAAAGATAATGTTTTACGAAATGCTTCTACTGTTGATAAGCCTTCATTTGAAAACAATTCTACTAATTGAACGATGACTTCAGTATCTGTATCAGATTGCATTTGAATGCCTTTTAAATAAGCTTTTTGTAATAAGTGATAGTTCTCAATTACACCATTATGCACTAAAGTAAAACGCCCTGAAGCACTTTGGTGAGGGTGAGCATTTAGTTTATTTGGTACACCGTGTGTTGCCCAACGTGTATGACCGATACCGATTGTAGCTGTAACATCATCATCTACAGCTGTACGTAAGTCCGCAATACGACCTTTTTCTTTAAAAACTGTAACGCCTTCTTCATTTCGAACCGCAATACCCGCAGAATCATAGCCACGGTATTCTAGTTTCTCTAACCCTTTTAATAAAATTTCCTTTGCGTCTAACGCACCATTATATCCAACGATTCCACACATATGATTTATCCTCCATAATGCCAAAATAACTTCTTTTTAATGAAACATAAAAAAGACAATGCAAAAGGTATTTACAAATTGCATATTTGATAGGAATTCTGTCTAATTCATATCTCCTTAAGCATTGTAAGTGTCATTGGCATGTTCAATTGTATTTGCCTTTTCGTTTCTCTGTCCATAAAATCACTTTTATGTTTTAAAACGAAAGTAACAATCGGGCATTTCGATCGGGAGGCATCCGCCGAAAATTCGATAACCTCCACCTCGTCAACTAAGGATTGATGACCGTCCGATTTCCTTAGCTCAGGCGCTGTAATTGTTTTCCGTTTTTTTATAATGCGCTTCATTTCCCTCCTTTTAGCGCAGGTTGCTTATTACAAGCAACTTCATCATACAGAATATGCAAGTTTTCGTCAATAATATGTGTATTAAGTACAACTAAACTATTATAATTAGTAAAAAATTTCCACCAGATGTATTAATTTTCTAGTGGAAATCGTACTTATTATATTAAAGTAAATTGGAAAATGTGACATCTAGGAAACATTTTCACTATTTGCGGAGGTTATATTACACCCCGTATTATTTCATTACAAATCTTTTTCTTTTAATAAATTTACAATTTCACGGTTAAAGGCAGGTAAGTCTTGAGGTGTTCGGCTTGTTACAAGTTGTTTTTGACATACCACAACTTCTTCATCATGGAATTTTGCTCCTGCATTTTCTAAATCAACACGAATTGATTTATAGCCTGTAATATCTCTTCCATCAATAGATCTTGCTGTAATGAGTAATTGTGGTCCATGACAAATTGCAAAAACTGGCTTCATCTCACTCATAAACGATTTTGCAAATGCTACAACGCGGTCATCGTCACGCAATAAGTCAGGTGAGAAGCCTCCAGGAATAAATAAAGCATCAAAGTCTTCTGGTTTTACATCTGAAACACCAAAATCAATTTCTACTCTTACCTCACCTTGCTTCCCTCTGACAGCCTTGTTTCCTTCTTTATCAATGGTCACTACAGTATGTCCTGCTTCCTCTAATGCTTCTTTAGGGCTTGTAAATTCAATATCCTCAAATAAGTCCGTTATTAACGTAGCAATTTTAGCCATTGCAATCTCTCCTTTTTTGTTAATTCACAAATACTATGGACGAAAAGGACCTTAATTAAACGCAATATGACATTCATTTCAATATAAAAAACCCAGTAGTTTTTAAACTACTGGGTTTTTTATATTTTAGGCTAGGCCCATTTCTTCTTTGACAACAGCTGCAATACGATTTACATAGCTTTCGCATTGTTCTTCAGTTGCAGCTTCAACCATTACTCTTACTAGTGGCTCTGTTCCAGAAGGACGTACTAGTACGCGTCCGTTTCCGGCAAGCTCTGCTTCAACTTCAGCAATGACATTTGCCACTTTTTCATTTTTTGTAACAGCATGTTTATCCGTAACTCTTATATTCACCAAGCGTTGTGGGTAAATTACCATTTCAGCAGCTAATTCAGAAAGACGTTTTTTCGTAACCTTCATAATGTTCACTAATTGAATTGCAGTGAGTAATCCGTCTCCCGTCGTATTATAATCTAAGAAAATAATATGACCTGATTGCTCTCCACCTAAGTTATAGTTATTTTTACGCATTTCTTCCACTACATAGCGGTCACCAACCGCAGTTTTTACACTTGCCATACTGTTTGCTTCAAGCGCTTTATAGAATCCCATATTGCTCATAACTGTAGAAACAATCGTATTTTGTTTTAAACGCCCTTTTATGTTCAAATATTTACCGATGATAAACATAATTTGATCGCCATCAACGATTTTCCCGTTCTCATCAACTGCAATGAGTCGATCTCCATCGCCATCAAAAGCTAATCCGATATGTGCTTCTCGCTCAACAACAAAAGCCGCCAGTTTTTCTGGATGTGTTGACCCGACACCATCATTAATATTTAAACCGTCCGGAGAAGATCCCATTGATGAAATGTCTGCTTCTAAATCTGCAAAAAGATGCGTAGCTAATGAAGACGTGGCACCATGAGCACAATCCAATGCAACATGAATTCCCATGAAATCTTCGTCAACTGTTTGTTTTAAGTATGAAATATATTTTTGACCGCCTTCGAAGTAGTCACTAACGGTACCTAAATCCCCACCAATCGGGCGAGGTAATATATCTTCTTCAGAATCAAGGATGTTTTCGATTTCCTCTTCCTGTGCATCTGTCAATTTAAAGCCATCTGGACCAAAAAATTTTATTCCATTATCTGCAACGGGGTTATGAGATGCAGAAATCATTACGCCAGCATCAGCGTTCATTATACGTGTTAAATAGGCCACGCCTGGTGTTGTGATAATTCCTAATCGCATAACTTCAACGCCTATCGAAAGTAACCCTGCAACAAGTGCCCCTTCTAGCATATGACCTGAAATTCTTGTATCTCGACCTATAATTACTTTAGGGCGTCCTGTAGCCTGTTTTGTTAAAACATAACCACCAACTCGTCCTAGCTTAAAAGCAAGCTCTGGTGTTAGCTCTGTATTTGCAACACCGCGGACCCCATCAGTTCCAAAATATTTTCCCATTAGTTATTCTCTCCTTCAATGCTAGTCATTTGTATTAATGCTAGACATTCAATGCCTCATCCTAGTAATTCCAATTTGACTCTTTTTTCACAAAAGGTCTGGAATTTATCATTCTGTTGGAATTTCATCTGTATTGTTTTCGATAATTTCTTCCGTTGGTTCTTCTTCATTGTTTTGTTCAGTTTCTGTCGGTTCTTCTTCAGCTACTTGTGTTACATTAGCTTGTACTAATATGGTTTCAGAAGAAACTTTTGTTGCACCATTTGGTACAACTAAATTCACCTCATACTCACCTGTTTCTGTAATTTCGGTCACGTCAAATTCTACGACTAATTCTGTGAGTCCGTCAACAATAGATTTTGGACCAAACACTTTCACTGATTCTGTTGTCGTCGATATACGATTAATAAGTATATCCTCTGAAGGCGTCCCAGTCTGAACCAACCTTATCGGGATATCTTTGCTATATTCACCGATATCCACCCTTACTTTCACTTTTGAGGGCTCTACTAAAACATCGAGTTTATTTAAATTGCTATCTAAAACTTTCACATCAGCATCTTGTTCGAATGAAGAGTTTATTCCGGGATTACCTGTTACAGTTGCTTTAACGTAATTTATACTGCCTATCACACTCTTAGCACCTGTAACAAATACAGTACTAGGCTCTGCAGTCATACCTTGAAGCACATATGCTTCATCAATCAAGTTGTGATTCATTTCCGGCTCCACACGTAATTCAGCAGTGACTCTTTCTTCAATAATGATGTTGACTGTTTCTGGATTTATTTTTACTGATAACTTGTCAGAAAATGCTTCGTGTTTTATCCTCACTGAATGTTCGCCGATTAATAGGTCATTTAAATCGACAAAAACTTTATAATCCTTTTGAAGCTTCGTGTTTAAAACGATTTGCAATGGACCTTCAATCGTAACATCCACTGTTTCTGGCAATCCTGATACAATTAAGTTATCTGAATCATAATACACTTCTAGTGGTACGTCTGTGAGAATATCCACATGATTGTTTGCTGTTGAAGTAATTCCTTCATCCAACAGTGATTTTACGTAGAAGAACATGACTATTGCCAATACTAATGCTGTAACTCTGAGTATCCAAGGACTATCAAATAGTTTATCCATTCTTTTTACCCCTCCAAGTCCACTTAGAGGATAGATCCGATTCATGCTCCGGACCAAACCACATCGTTCTTAATTGAGTTTCAAATTCTTCTAAGGAAAGATTGCGATATAAATCACCATTTTTTGTTAAACTAATGCCACCAGTTTCCTCAGAAACGATAATTGTAACTGCATCTGTCACTTCACTAAGGCCAAGTGCCGCTCGGTGCCGTGTTCCTAATTCTTTGGAAATAAATGTACTTTCAGAAAGCGGTAAGTAACAAGCAGCTGCTGCTACTTTTGTTTTTTGTATGACAACTGCACCATCATGTAATGGTGTATTGGGAATGAATATATTAATCAGCAATTCCGAACTGATATCTGCATTCATTTTTATCCCTGTTTCAATATATTCTGTTAATCCTGTTTCATTTTCAATAGAAATAAGTGCACCTATTCGGCGTTTCGCCATATAACTTACAGCTTTTTTCATTGCTTCGATTAGACGAGACTGTTCGTCCTCTAATTGACTTGTTGTACGTCTGAATATTTTCCCTCGTCCAAGCTGTTCTAGTGCTCTTCTTATTTCAGGTGTAAATATAATTATGATTGCGATGAAACCGAAATCAATTACTTGTTGCAACATCCAACCTAGTGTATCTAGTCCTAAAATTTCTGTCGCAATTCTGGCAAATATGATGACGAATAGCCCTTTTAGTAATTGAACAGCTTTTGTTCCTTTAATAAGAGTAAGTAATTTATAAACAACGTACCAAACGAGAAGCACGTCTAAAAAACTTATAATTATATTTACAGGTGTAAGGTCTGTAAATTGTTCAATAATCTGCATGTGGCATCCCCCACTTTAGTCTAGCTAATCCATTATCCAAAAACATAATGGTATACCCACATTTTTATGGCTAATTGATGGTTAACTTTTATTTATACATACTTTCTTAAACCACTTTAAAATAAATGCATGACGATAAAAACAGTATATCATATTTCATTTATTCTCCATTATAAAAATACAACTCGACCACTTGCATTTGATCGAGTTGATAAAATCAAACTACAAATACGATAATTTCCATTTACAACCTGCTAAAAAAGCCCACTCTTTCGAGTAGACTTTTGTCATAATAGTTTATGAAATATTTTTACGGTTATTCAAAGAGTTCCATGAAATTACTACCCATTGATTTTATTTCATACCATAACCATTCAAAGGTTTCATCAATCTCTTCAATTTTCCCCGTTACAACTGCTGTGGAAGCCATATATTCGCCATTGATAACTGTTACATTCCCATCAACTTCGCCTTTAATTAGAATATCGCCATTTTTTACTACGATATCTCCTTTGACTGTTTCTCCTTCGGGAACAATTACCGTTTTACCATCCACAACTAAGTTAGGCTGATTAGTAACTGCAAATTCATCATCTGGATAACTGCTGATTACCGATGCACTCATAAATAAGAAGAACACCGCAACAGCAACCATAATCGGATGTCGTCTGAACCATCTTTGAACACCTACTCGATTTCGTTCCTTTGGTAGGCGTTTCATAACCTCACTTTCAAAATGTGGAGGTGCTTGTATATGTGCTGCACTTTTTACAAAAGCAATTGTGTCACTTAACTCGTGCATATGTTCCTTGCAAGAATAACAGTTTTGTAAATGCATTTTAAGTTGTTGTTCATGCTCACGACTAATATCGCCATCAAGATATTCATGCATATAGTTAACTATGTTTGGTGGACACGTACTCATGCAAATTTTACCTCCTACAGATTGTTTAATTGCTTTCGAAGAGCTTCACGCCCTCTATGAATTCTAGTTTTCACTGTTCCTAATGGCAAGTCTAAAATCTCACTAATTTCTTGCAAGGAAAGTTCCTCAATATATTTTAATACGATAACAGATCGATACTTATCAGGTAACCTACTTATTTCATATTGGATTCTATCTTGTAATTCCATTTGTAGGGCTGCATCATCAGGTAACTGCTCATCTGAAGATAGTTGTGAATACATATCAAGGCCATCCGTACCAGCGACCTCTGCATCTAAATAATAATCAGGTTTTTTCTTTCGTATTCGATCAATACAGAGGTTAGTCGCAATTCGATATAGCCAAGTTGAAAATTTCCTTTTTTGATCAAAGGTATGAAGATTTATATACGCACGAACAAAAGCTTCTTGCGCAATGTCCTCAGCCTCATGATTGTTACCTAGCATTCGATAACATATTTGATATAGTTTATGCTGGTAGAGGCTCACAATATCAGAAAATGCGTTTTGATCACCTTTAAGCACTTGCTTTATTCTTTTGTTCACTAGCGCATCCATTTAAATTCCTCTCCACCTTTGTCGGTTCCCTATCTTGTACGTTCCTTTTCATCTAAAAGTTTCATTTTTTATAAATTATATCAGAAATTCTTGATTACTTATTAGTATAAATTACATTTATACCCAATTCATATAATCCATAGAAACTATTTTTAAACTAATTTTTCCCCAAACAAAGACCCCATAAGAGCTACTGCCGTATCCGCTGTTTTATTTCTTTCGTCCAATATTGGATTTACTTCTACAAATTCAGCAGAAGTAATAATTTGTGCCTCTTCTAACATTTCCATAGCAAGATGGCTCTCTCGATATGTTATCCCACCAGGTACCGGTGTACCCACTCCAGGTGTATATAAAGGATCTAAAGCATCTAAATCCAAAGATAAATGCACGCCATCGACTTGTTGATTTCTTAAATATCCAATTGCATCTTCAATAACCTTCGTCATGCCTAATCGATCGATTTCATGCATTGAATATACTTTAATCCCAAGTTTTTTAATTAATTCCTTTTCACCTTCATCAACAGAACGCGCACCGATAATAATGACATTTTCTGCCTTTATTTTTGGTGTATATCCGTTTACCATTGTTAGTTTATCATTACCTAGACCCAAACTTACAGCTAGGGGCATACCGTGGATATTACCCGATGGTGTAGTATCTGGTGTGTTTAAATCTGCATGTGCATCATACCAAATGACACCTAAGTTTTTATAATACTTACCTAGTCCTGCCAATGTACCGATTGCAATACTATGATCTCCCCCTAGTACAAGAGGAAAACTATCACTTTCAATTACATCTTGAACTTTATTTGCAAGATGGTTACTAACCTCTATAATCTCATTTAAATTTAACAATTTATTGTTTTGTTCTATAACTTGATTTCCTCTTTTAAATTGAATATCTCCTTCATCCACTACTTCATATCCAAGTGTAGTTAAACGTTCAGTAATGTCCGCATAACGAATAGCACTAGGGCCCATATCAACCCCTCGTCTTCTTTGTCCGTAGTCAGATGGTACTCCTATAATAGATATTTTCTTTTTCAACATGTTATTACCCCCTTGTAGTTAATTCTATTTTAGTCGGAAACATTACATTGACTCAACTTGACATAGAAATGTATATTTATTCAATTTAGAATTTAACTTTGGGCTAATATTTATTTGAAATTTTTATAAAAAAAATCCTTTACTCTATTGAGTAAAGGATTTGTCATATTTTATGTAAGTAATTATTATGAAAATGGCTGGGGTACCAGGATTCGAACCTGGGCATGACGGAATCAAAATCCGTTGCCTTACCGCTTGGCTATACCCCAATAACTGGTGGAGAGGGACGGATTCGAACCGCCGAACCCGAAGGAGCGGATTTACAGTCCGCCGCGTTTAGCCACTTCGCTACCTCTCCAGATTTAACACTTATGGTGGAGGATGACGGGCTCGAACCGCCGACCCCCTGCTTGTAAGGCAGGTGCTCTCCCAGCTGAGCTAATCCTCCAAATGCAAGTGAATCATAGAAATTTAATTCATATATAATTTTTTAAAATGGTGACCCGTACGGGATTCGAACCCGTGTTACCGCCGTGAAAGGGCGGTGTCTTAACCACTTGACCAACGGGCCAACTATGTATGTCCTAAACAAGACAAGAATTATCTTATCATATTCAATATTTCAATGCAACAATTTTTTATTTTAATTTAATTTTTATTAAAAAAATTTCAATATAGTAAAGTTGCAAAAAAAATGGCTCCGAAGGTAGGACTCGAACCTACGACCAACCGGTTAACAGCCGGTTGCTCTACCACTGAGCTACTTCGGAACGTTATTATAATCAATAATTTTTAAAGTACATTTATTATTATAATCACGAACAAAAAATAATCAAGTATTTTGCTACATAAAAAAATAAATATTTAGAAAGTATAGTTTATAACTATCCTTAAATTAAATATTTTAAAATAAAAAGCCACTACCGATTTCAGTAACGGCTTTTTGTGCGAAGCGACGTCCTACTCTCACAGGGGGAAGCCCCCAACTACCATCGGCGCTAAAGAGCTTAACTTCCGTGTTCGGTATGGGAACGGGTGTGACCTCTTTGCCATTATCACTTCACTTGCACATGGATGTGCTGGCTTCGCTGTTAGACGAAGTTCCTATTTAATTGAAAGAACTTTGTTCTCTCAAAACTGGATAAAGACATTGAAATTGTTCAAGTTTGTTTTGGTTAAGTCCTCGATCGATTAGTATTCGTCAGCTCCATGTGTCACCACACTTCCACCTCGAACCTATCTACCTCATCGTCTTTGAGGGATCTTACTTCAAATGAATGGGAAATCTCATCTTGAGGGGGGCTTCATGCTTAGATGCTTTCAGCACTTATCCCGTCCACACATAGCTACCCAGCGATGCCTTTGGCAAGACAACTGGTACACCAGCGGTGTGTCCATCCCGGTCCTCTCGTACTAAGGACAGCTCCTCTCAAATTTCCTACGCCCACGACGGATAGGGACCGAACTGTCTCACGACGTTCTGAACCCAGCTCGCGTACCGCTTTAATGGGCGAACAGCCCAACCCTTGGGACCGACTACAGCCCCAGGATGCGATGAGCCGACATCGAGGTGCCAAACCTCCCCGTCGATGTGGACTCTTGGGGGAGATAAGCCTGTTATCCCCGGGGTAGCTTTTATCCGTTGAGCGATGGCCCTTCCATGCGGAACCACCGGATCACTAAGCCCGTCTTTCGACCCTGCTCGACTTGTAGGTCTCGCAGTCAAGCTCCCTTGTGCCTTTACACTCTACGAATGATTTCCAACCATTCTGAGGGAACCTTTGGGCGCCTCCGTTACCTTTTAGGAGGCGACCGCCCCAGTCAAACTGTCCACCTGACACTGTCTCCTACCCCGATAAGGGGTACGGGTTAGAATTTCAGTACAACCAGGGTAGTATCCCACCGACGCCTCCATCGAAGCTGGCGCTCCGACTTCTCTGGCTCCTACCTATCCTGTACAAGTTGTACCAAAATTCAATATCAAGCTACAGTAAAGCTCCACGGGGTCTTTCCGTCCTGTCGCGGGTAACCTGCATCTTCACAGGTACTATAATTTCACCGAGTCTCTCGTTGAGACAGTGCCCAGATCGTTACGCCTTTCGTGCGGGTCGGAACTTACCCGACAAGGAATTTCGCTACCTTAGGACCGTTATAGTTACGGCCGCCGTTTACTGGGGCTTCAATTCAGAGCTTCGCTTGCGCTAACCCCTCCTCTTAACCTTCCAGCACCGGGCAGGCGTCAGCCCCTATACTTCACCTTACGGTTTTGCAGAGACCTGTGTTTTTGCTAAACAGTCGCCTGGGCCTATTCACTGCGGCTCTCTCTCGAGAGCACCCCTTCTCCCGAAGTTACGGGGTCATTTTGCCGAGTTCCTTAACGAGAGTTCTCTCGCACACCTTAGGATTCTCTCCTCGACTACCTGTGTCGGTTTGCGGTACGGGCACCTCCCGCCTCGCTAGAGGCTTTTCTTGGCAAGTGTGAAATCAGGAACTTCGCGATGAATCGCTCCCCATCACAGCTCAACGTATCAGGAAGCGGATTTTCCTACTTCCACGCCTTACTGCTTGGGCGTGCACAACCAACGGCACGCTTTCCCTATCCTACTGCGTCCCCCCATTACTCAAACGGCGGGGAGGTGGTACAGGAATATCAACCTGTTGTCCATCGTCTACGCCTATCGGCCTCGACTTAGGTCCCGACTAACCCTGAGCGGACGAGCCTTCCTCAGGAAACCTTAGTCATACGGTGGATGGGATTCTCACCCATCTTTCGCTACTCATACCGGCATTCTCACTTCTAAGCGCTCCACCAGTCCTTCCGGTCTGACTTCAACGCACTTAGAACGCTCTCCTACCACTGACATCGTAGATGTCAATCCACAGCTTCGGTGAATCGTTTAGCCCCGATACATTTTCGGCGCAGCGTCACTCGACCAGTGAGCTATTACGCACTCTTTAAATGATGGCTGCTTCTAAGCCAACATCCTGGTTGTCTAAGCAACGCCACATCCTTTTCCACTTAACGATTACTTTGGGACCTTAGCTGGTGGTCTGGGCTGTTTCCCTTTTGACTACGGATCTTATCACTCGCAGTCTGACTCCCGTGTATAAATATCTGGCATTCGGAGTTTGTCTGAATTCGGTAAAGCGAGATGCCCCCTAGTCCAAACAGTGCTCTACCTCCAGTATTCTAATTCACGAGGCTAGCCCTAAAGCTATTTCGGAGAGAACCAGCTATCTCCAAGTTCGATTGGAATTTCTCCGCTACCCACACCTCATCCCCGCACTTTTCAACGTGCGTGGGTTCGGGCCTCCAGTAAGTGTTACCTCACCTTCACCCTGGACATGGGTAGATCACCTGGTTTCGGGTCTACGACCACGTACTCATTCGCCCTATTCAGACTCGCTTTCGCTGCGGCTCCGCCTTCTCGGCTTAACCTTGCACGTAATCGTAACTCGCCGGTTCATTCTACAAAAGGCACGCTATCACCCATTAACGGGCTCTAACTACTTGTAGGCACACGGTTTCAGGTTCTATTTCACTCCCCTCCCGGGGTGCTTTTCACCTTTCCCTCACGGTACTGGTTCACTATCGGTCACTAGGTAGTATTTAGCCTTGGGAGATGGTCCTCCCAGATTCCGACGGAATTTCACGTGTTCCGCCGTACTCAGGATACACTCAAGAGTGAATGAACTTTTGACTACAGGGCTTTTACCTTTTATAGCGGACCTTTCCAGATCGCTTCGTCTAATCCATTCTTTTGTAACTCCATGTAGAGTGTCCTACAACCCCAAGAGGCAAGCCTCTTGGTTTGGGCTCTTCCCGTTTCGCTCGCCGCTACTCAGGGAATCGAATTTTCTTTCTCTTCCTCCAGGTACTTAGATGTTTCAGTTCCCTGGGTCTGTCTTCAACACGCTATGAATTCACGTGAAGATACTATGCCATTACGCATAGTGGGTTCCCCCATTCGGAAATCCCCGGATCAAAGCTTACTTACAGCTCCCCGAGGCATATCGGTGTTAGTGCCGTCCTTCATCGACTCCTAGTGCCAAGGCATTCACCGTGCGCCCTTAATAACTTAACCTAAAAGTTATTACTTCTCTTAAAGAGAAGATTTAGACTTACAATAAAATTCTTGAACTAATTGCTTATTATATCAATGTCGTTTTATCCAGTTTTCAAAGAACAAAGCTACTGACTTCAATCACATCGTGATGAATCATCAGTGAGTATGCTTCATGCAGCTTTGCGACGAGTAATGAGTTACATCCTCGAGTTTGCATCGCGCAGGAGCAAGTTTTGTTGAAGTGTTCTAGCGAGTTGAACAAACGTTCTTCGCTTTTCGTTGAACCTTCAAAACTGAACACAAAACGTTAATGTATAAGCTCATAGAGCTTATTTCCGTTATATATCCTTAGAAAGGAGGTGATCCAGCCGCACCTTCCGATACGGCTACCTTGTTACGACTTCACCCCAATCATCTGTCCCACCTTCGGCGGCTGGCCCCAAAAGGTTACCTCACCGACTTCGGGTGTTACAAACTCTCGTGGTGTGACGGGCGGTGTGTACAAGGCCCGGGAACGTATTCACCGCGGCATGCTGATCCGCGATTACTAGCGATTCCAGCTTCATGTAGGCGAGTTGCAGCCTACAATCCGAACTGAGAACGGTTTTATCAGATTAGCTCCATCTCGCGACTTCGCAACCGTTTGTACCGTCCATTGTAGCACGTGTGTAGCCCAGGTCATAAGGGGCATGATGATTTGACGTCATCCCCACCTTCCTCCGATTTGTCATCGGCAGTCTCCTTAGAGTGCCCAACTAAATGATGGCAACTAAGGACAAGGGTTGCGCTCGTTGCGGGACTTAACCCAACATCTCACGACACGAGCTGACGACAACCATGCACCACCTGTCACCACTGTCCCCGAAGGGAAAGCTATGTCTCCATAGCGGTCAGTGGGATGTCAAGACCTGGTAAGGTTCTTCGCGTTGCTTCGAATTAAACCACATGCTCCACCGCTTGTGCGGGCCCCCGTCAATTCCTTTGAGTTTCAGTCTTGCGACCGTACTCCCCAGGCGGAGTGCTTAATGCGTTAGCTGCAGCACTAAGGGGCGGAAACCCCCTAACACTTAGCACTCATCGTTTACGGCGTGGACTACCAGGGTATCTAATCCTGTTTGCTCCCCACGCTTTCGCGCCTCAGCGTCAGTTACAGACCAGAAAGTCGCCTTCGCCACTGGTGTTCCTCCAAATCTCTACGCATTTCACCGCTACACTTGGAATTCCACTTTCCTCTTCTGCACTCAAGTCCTCCAGTTTCCAATGACCCTCCTCGGTTGAGCCGAGGGCTTTCACATCAGACTTAAAGGACCGCCTGCGCGCGCTTTACGCCCAATAATTCCGGACAACGCTTGCCACCTACGTATTACCGCGGCTGCTGGCACGTAGTTAGCCGTGGCTTTCTAATAAGGTACCGTCAAGGTACAGCCAGTTACTACTGTACTTGTTCTTCCCTTACAACAGAGTTTTACGATCCGAAAACCTTCTTCACTCACGCGGCGTTGCTCCATCAGGCTTTCGCCCATTGTGGAAGATTCCCTACTGCTGCCTCCCGTAGGAGTCTGGGCCGTGTCTCAGTCCCAGTGTGGCCGATCACCCTCTCAGGTCGGCTACGCATCGTCGCCTTGGTGAGCCGTTACCTCACCAACTAGCTAATGCGCCGCGGGCCATCCTATAGCGATAGCAGAACCATCTTTCAACATTTCAACAGGAGATGAAATGTATCATTCGGTATTAGCCCCGGTTTCCCGGAGTTATCCCCAACTATAGGGCAGGTTGCCCACGTGTTACTCACCCGTCCGCCGCTAACTTCAGGAGCAAGCTCCCATCCGTCCGCTCGACTTGCATGTATTAGGCACGCCGCCAGCGTTCGTCCTGAGCCAGGATCAAACTCTCCATAAAAGAAAATTTGATATAGCTCAAATTTTTGCTGGCATCATGTTTGATGTCCAAAATTTTGTTTCTCATTAACGAGGGTTAATGTAGAAACGTTTAATTCATTAACGTTTTGTTGTTCAGTTTTCAAGGTTCATTTTTGTTGCCGTTCGTAACAGCAACTTTTATATATTAACATTTAAAATTACAAGTGTCAATATCTTTTTTATTTTTAATTATCGCGGTTATCAGCGACTTTTATATATTAACATCATTTATTCATGAAAGTCAACATCAATTCATAAGTTTTTAGGAGAGATATTTTTACTAGATAAAAACCTATTTTAAAGGGGAGAACAGATGGTTCGTAAATTTACCATAATATTTGCATTCGCTTTATTACTCTTCTTCTTGGTCTTTCCGCAAAAGAACTCTTTTATTTCTGTATTTAATATGACAGAGGAACCTATTGTGATTTCAAAAGGTAGTTATGGACAATCAGTTATTATAGAAGTTTCTTTTTCGCATGACGGTTTTTTAGTTTGGCTTGATTCTTTATCACAGCCATACCCATTATTAATGTTAGACGCCGATTGGATAGAACGTTCTCCGAAGTTTATCGAGACAATTAAAAAGAAAAACATACCCGTTGGATTGTTAGGAGGAAATGTGAATAGCGATTATTCCGTAGAACTATTTTATAAAGACGTACAAACTTTCGAGAAACATTTCAATTTCAAGCCTTTATGGTTTACGACAACAGGTTATCAATTCTCAGAAGAATTGAAGCAAGCTGTATTTAATGAACAAATCAATATGTTATCTCCTACTTTTAAGTATAAAGAGGGAAGCAATTTTTCCGAATATAAAGGTGCCCTCATTTCAGTACAATTAAGTGAGAATAGCAATCCGAATTTTGAATCACTTACAGAATTTATTAGTTCCGCTAAATTTATATCTTTAGAAGAAAATATCTTTGGCTATACATTGAAAACGAATAAACTCCCATAATTACAAAAAGCTCGTACAACTTTTGAACAGTTTGTACGAGCTTTTTACATAAATTAAGCCTCTATTTTCTTGTTAACCGATTGGCGTCTTTCTTTTCTACGTGCTTCAAGCTTTTTTCGATCTTCATCCGATTTTGCATTATACTTCGGTAAAGCCAACAATTGGTATGCATTAACTGCTACAAGTGGGAATAATAACAATGCAACATAAGTATCGATATTTTCTTGTCTACCCATTAATGCAATTATCCATTCAAGAGAAGTTATAACAATCATAAAAAATAATGCTGAAACTAAAATGTGTTTTTTATCTGTTAATTGAACTTTTTTTATTGCCGTGGCGATTGCACCAAAAACTAAAACTAGTAATAATCCAATGTAGAATAACCAATCCTTATAATCCTGTGCACTAGGTGCAAAACGGAATACAATTAAATCAAAAAGTACAATTACAATTAATAACGTTTGTACCCAATTCCATAAAGTTAATGTTCTAAACACACCAACGCCAACTTGATGTATTGTTAAATATGCGAAAAAACCGGCCTGTGCAATAACACTCATAGTAAAACCTAAAAGAATCATCCAACCAAAAGCAGCGATAAACTCAACGATATCACCGTTGGCTAAATATGGTTGGAAAAAGTTCCAACGAATGATAACACCAGCAACACCCGTGACGATGCCGCCAATAGCCATACACATGAAGAAAAATTTAATCCAATTTCGTATTGTCACGACAATTGTCCCCCATTTTTTAATTATCCTAATACATTTTAGCAATCGTTTGTTAAAAAAGCTATCGAAGTAATAAAGGTATACATATAATGCTCTGATTTGTGAACAATAATTGAAAGAGAGCCTTTATATTTAAGAAAGGACTGATAAACGTGTTGAATCGGATATTTTCCATGATGTTTGTTTTATTACTTTTAACAAGTTGTTCTGATAATCAAGGCCAATCCATGTCCTATGATGAAATAAAGAAAATCATGATTGATTCCATTCAAACAGAGGACGGGAAAAAAGCTTTACGTCAGCTTCTTGAGGATCCAAGTATTCGTGAACTGATCGTGCTAGAGCATGATGAAGTTGAAACTGCAATTAAGAATACTTTACTATCTGAAGATGCACAGGATTTTTGGAAAAAAACATTTGAAGATCCAGCTTTTAAGGAATCTATAGCAAAAAGTATGAAAGACCAACAAACGGAAATAATGCAAGATCTTATAAAGAATGCTACATTCCAAGAAGACTTAATCACATTTTTCGGTCAGTCTGAAATGCAAAAGCAATTGGAAACTATTTTAAAAAGCTCAACTCTTCGCAAGCAAATGGAAGAAGTAGTAATGCAAACAATTGATGATCCTCTACTACAAACTAAATGGCAGGATCTGATTAAAAAAGCAGGTGAAACTTCTGGAGGCGGCGAATCTGGCGGTGAGTCAGGTGGTGGCGGCGGCTCTGGGGGCGGCGGAGGTTCCGGTGGTGGCCAAGGTGAATCTGGAAGCTAAAATATTATATAAAAAAGCGGACTGCATTAAGGGAGTCCGCTTGTTTTTTGCTTATTATTTTTCTAATTGTTCAATTACTTTTTGAGCAATATCTATATAAATTTTACCCGTCGGATGTTCTTCGTCATAAACGGATGGAGCAAAATCCTCTTTCGACCAATCTGGTTGTCCAAGTGGTACTTGACCTAATAATTCTGTGCGTAGTTCATCAGCAAGTTTAGGTCCTCCACCTTTACCGAAAACATACTCCTTCTCACCCGTTACTTTCGATTCAAACCAAGACATGTTTTCAATAACACCTAAAATGTCATGATTTGTTTGTAATGCCATTGCACCAGCTCGGGCAGCAACAAATGCAGCTGTTGGATGTGGAGTCGTAACAATAATTTCTTTTGAAGTTGGCAATGCTTGGTGAATATCTAGTGCTACGTCACCTGTACCTGGTGGTAAGTCTAATAGTAGGTAATCAAGCTCTCCCCAATCTACATCACGGAAGAATTGATCTAACACTTTCCCTAACATCGGCCCACGCCAAACGATTGGTGCATTATTTTCAACAAAGAATCCCATTGAAATAACCTTTACACCCATACGATCAACGGGATAAATGCTATTATCTTTTACGACCGGCATTTCTTGGATACCCATCATATCAGGAACACTGAATCCATAAATATCCGCATCGATTAAGCCTACTTTTTTACCTAAACGTGAAAGCGCTACTGCTAAGTTAACGGATACTGTCGATTTACCAACGCCACCTTTACCCGATGCAATCGCTATCACTTGAACAGTTGATAAAGGTGATAAGATATCATGTGATTCACTTTGTGTTGCTTGGCCACGGAAGCTTTCCAATACTTCTGGTGACAATTCTTCAAAACGAATACCAACTGATGCAGCACCTGCTTCTTTTAATACTTCTACAATTTTCATTTGTAATTGCATTTGTTCAGGTGTATTTGTTTTTGCAATTGCAACCTTGACGCTAACATGGTTCTTTTCTTCTTTAATCGTTACACCTACGATACCGCTAGTTTCTGCTAATGTTTTATGTAAAAATGGGTCTTCTAATTTTCCTAAAACTTCTCTGACTTGTTGTTCGTTTATCACTAGAAACACTCCCCTATTTTTGGTTCCGTTTTTAGTATATCACACTGCATGACAGTGCAAAGTATAACGACTTTTTTAGTTATTCGAATTCCATATTTACATAATTTTCGATGCCATCAACAATTGCGGTAGCCATTTTTTCTTGGTAACTATCGTCTGACAATAGTGCTCGCTCTTCATCATTACTTAAAAAACCTGTTTCAATTAATACTGCTGGAACTTCAGCTTTTTTCAAGAGATAAATTTGTTTAATGGCTAGAGCTTCTCTGTCTGTATTTTGTAAGCTGTTTTTTATTGAGTCTTGTACAGATTTTGCTAATAATTCGCTATTTGGATGCCCGTCTTGATGATAAAACACTTGTGCACCACGCCATTTCGCTTCAGGGATTGCATTTGCATGAATGGTAATAAAGATTTCAGGTTCGTTCGATTTTACAATTTCCTCACGTAAAAAGATATCTTGTTTCTTTCGTTCTCTTAATGTAGGGAATTCTTCACTTGGTGCATGCTCGTCTAATACATCTCCATCCGTATTTCTCGTCATTACAACTTCAGCGCCCATTCGTTTCAATTGACTTTCAACTTTCTGAGCGATTGCAAGCGTAACATCCTTTTCAATTACCGATTGAGATGATGCTCCCCCATCAACTCCACCATGACCAGCATCTACAACAATTTTGACACCACCTAATGGTTCAGGTAAAAAGAACTTTCTGTCTGAAGCGCTTGTCTCATATACAACCACCGCAAGACAAACTAATAAAATTACAATTAGTGCAAGCCATCGTTTCAAAACTATTACACCGCCTTTTTGCAACCTTTTGCACTACTATACGCTAGGAAAGCAACTTGTATGCGTAAAGTTTTGAATATGAAAAAATAGTTTATTTATGACTAACTATTTTTCTAAAAGTTTTTCGTTCTATCATCTAAATTTTTAAAAAAGCTGCCCACCTATAGAAAGATGGACAGCAAATGAGTCTATTATTGTACTTGAAGTTGATTTTGTAGGTTTGCATAAAAACCGCGCTGATTCATTAATGTTTGATGATTTCCTTGCTCGATAATAGACCCATCTTTAATGACAAGAATTTGGTCCGCATTTTCAATGGTTTTTAACCGATGAGCAATAACAAAGCTTGTACGGCCCTTCATCAGATTATTTAATCCTTTTTGAATATGAACCTCCGTCATCGTATCTACACTAGATGTTGCCTCATCTAATATTAAAATATCTGGATCTTCTAAAATTGCCCTCGCAATGGCAATTAACTGCCGTTGCCCTTGACTTAGGTTCATACCACCTGAGACGAGCATCGTGTCATATTGCTGCGGTAAATATTTTATAAAGCTATGGGCAAAGGCGATTTTAGCAGCTTGCTTAACTTCTTCATCCGTTGCATCGAGCTTACCATAACGGATATTTTCCCTTACCGTACCAGAAAATAAATAAGTATCTTGTAATACGACACCTATATGCTCTCTTATATTTTCCATTTTATAATGTTTAATATTTTCTCCATCAATTAAGATTTCTCCACTTGTTGTATCATAGAACCGATTCAACAATTGAATAATCGTAGTTTTCCCAGAACCTGTTGGACCAACAAGTGCAACAGTCTCCCCTGCTTTTGCATGGAAAGAAATATTTTTCAGTACAGATTTTTCATCATTGTAACGGAAATAAACATTTCGAAACATTACTTCGCCTATGAATTTATCCTTTGTTATAGCATTCGGAATATCCTTGACTTCCTCCTCTTCATCCATTATTTCAAACACACGCTCAGCTCCAGCGATGGCTGATTGGAATGTATTTAATAAGTTGGATAATTGATTGATTGGACGCAAAAATTGGCGAGAGTAAGTTGCAAATGATGCAATAATACCTATTGTAACTAGATTATTTATCGACATTAATGCCCCTACTCCTACAACTATCCCTAAGCCTAATGTGTTAATAAAGTTATTCATCGGGCCCATTAATCCAGATACAATTTCTGCCCGCATTGCTGAACTTCTTAGTTTTTCATTCGCTTCATGGAATTGTTCAATCGTTTGTGCTTCTTTTCCGAATAATGTTGTTATATCTGAGTTTGAAATGGATTCTGCTATAAATCCATTCAAGATTCCTAGGTCTTTTTGTCTTTGGGCGTAGTTTTTACTACTACGTTTAATAATTTGTTTTGCTGACCATAAAATACAAGGAATAATAAGCATTGTCACAATTGCTAGTATCCAGTTTAAATAAAGCATCGCTATAGCAGTACCAATCACCGTCAAGACAGTGGAAATGATTTGAAGAACACTTTGAGAAAGGGCAACGTTTAAATTTTCTATATCATTTGTCATTCGACTCATTAAATCACCTTGTTGCCTCTTATCAAAGGACGCAAGCGGCAGCACTTGGAACTTTTTGAATAAGTGCTGCCGGAGCTGCCATATCGATTTTTGTGATACGTGAATCATGACAAAGGTTTGCAACCACGTTAATATTGCCCCTACAATATAAATGGCTGTTAATAGAACAATCATCCGAATTGCCCCAGCAATATCTTTTGGCAATATATAATGATCGATAATAATCCCGATTATTAACGGGCCCAGTATGCTTAGGATTGATGAAAAAATGACAAATACGATGGCACTTATTAAGCCAATACGCTCATTTTTCAAATAAGTCCATATCCTTCTTATTGTTGCTTTTTGATTTTTTGCCTTTTCAGCGGGACCATTAAATCTACCACCTGGGTGTTTTAAAGGTGATCTTGGCATAGATCTATTTTGTGGTAAAGGTGGTTGAGTGGCTGATTTATTCACTTAACACACCCCCCTTTACAATTTGTGTTTCAACAATTTCTTGGTACGTTTTGTTTCCCTGCAATAGTTCCTCATGTGTTCCATGTCCAACTATATAACCATCATCCAACACGAATATTTGGTCTGCATAGCGGATGGAGGAAACCTTTGAAGACACGATAAACTTGGTAGTATCCTCGAAGTTTTCCTTAATCGCTTTTTGAATGTTTTTTTCGGAAATACTATCAACTGCAGATGTTGTATCATCCAAAATTAAAATCGAAGGCTTTCTAACAAAGGCACGAGCCATTGCAAGCCTCTGTTTTTGTCCCCCCGATAAATTCGTTGCTCCCTGAGAAACAACATGTTTTTCTTTCGCATCAAACCTTTCTACAAACTCATAGGCTTGAGAAGATTGTAAAGCTTCAATTATTTCTTCAAACGTCGCATCTTCTTTTCCGTATTTCACATTTTCTTCAATTGATTTTGAAAAAAGTGTTGCTCGTTGTGGCGCAAAGGCAATCGCCTGGCGCAATGTTTGTAAGTCTAATTGTTTAATTGGAATTCCATCAATTTTGATTTCACCTTCTGTTACATCAAATAGTCGGGGAATTAATTTTACAATCGTCGATTTCCCACTTCCTGTTGCACCGATAATACCGATTGTTTCACCTGAACGAGCTTTGAATGAAATATTTTTTAGAACAGGTTCATTTTCTTCGATATACGTAAAGCTAACTTGATCAAATTCTACCTCACCTTTTAGAGTTGTAGTCTTCGCATTTTCGCCTGATTTAATATCTGGCGTTTCCTCTAGCACATCTACAATACGTTTGGCACTTGGTAATGCGCGTGCAATTTGCATTAATACCGCAGACGAACTCATCAACCCACCCATCACCATCATTAAATAGTTGATAAATGCAACGATAACGCCTACTTGGATCGTGCCGTTCTCTACTTTAATTGCTCCTAGCCATAATGCTAAGATAATCCCTATATTCACAACAAACATTGTTAAAGGACCTAGTATTCCGATAATTTGATCAGCTCGAATATTTCTTTTCATTAGTGATCCGTTAACCTCAGTAAACTGGTCAATTTGATGGTTTTTACGATTGTAAGCTTTAATCACTCGAATACCAGCTAAGTTTTCCTGTACCTTCGTGTTTACTTGGTCGATTGCTTCTTGCACTTTTAAAAACAGTTTCCCCGATATTTTCGTAAAGAAAAATATCGAGAAGGCTAATATAGGAACGACAAACAATAATACTGGAAACAATTCCCTTGCAGTAAAGAAGATAATAATAATAGCACCGATAAATGTTAAAGGTCCGCGCACAAATACTTTTAACAGCATCATAAGCGCTCGTTGTATCATTTCCACGTCGCTTGTAATGTTCGTGATTAACTTCCCAAGGGTAAAATGGTCTTTATTTCGATTTGAGAAATATGTAATTGTTTGATATAAGTCTTTTCTTATATCTGTCGCAAAATTTACTGACGCTTTTGTTGCATAGATTGAACAACCTACACCACCCACTAAACCTAAAATAGCGCATAGTATCATCAGACCGAACATCGTCATAACATATGGACTATCCTTATTGGCGATGCCATCATCAATGATATGTTTCATAATCGTTGGTTGCAGTAAATCCATCGCAACTTCTAATATCATTAAGATTGGTGCAATAATTGCAAATAACAAATAGGGCTTTATATATTTTTTTAACCTTGATATCGCATGCATTCTAACCTCTCTCTTTCCGAATACCTAAGAAATCTAGCTACTCCTCTTCCAGTTCTAAAGATAATTCATCTAATTCAAAAGCAGCTTTAAAATCGTTCATAATGGATTCCGTTGCTTTCAGTTCTCCTGCAATAACTGTTTGAATCGATTGGTATTCAGGAGATGCTAATTGTTTTTTTAACGTGTCTCTTTTTATCGTTAACTTTTCATAAAAAGCTAATGCTCTACCGCGTCTAAAGGTTTTAGCACTACTTCGCCCCTTCTCTCTTCTATCGGCCATCTTCCTTCGATTCGAGCGGTGCCCTTCATGTAAATGGACGTTTTGTTCCTTTTCCACAACCATCACCTCTTGCATACAATTGTATACATTTGTATACATCCCTTCAATCCTTTTTTACATTTTCTTTGATAGTTGAAGAATTCCATCGCTATTTTGCAAAATACTTCTTAATACGAGGAATTTTATCTATAATGGCTATAATAAAAATTTATTTAAAAGAGGGGTTTCTATGAAATTAAGAGTTTCTGCAGTTCAATATCATTTGCATACAATTGAAAACTTTGAGGATTTTGCAAATCAATGCGAGCATTATATAAAAGCAGCACTTGAATTCGATACAGAGTTTATTCTCTTCCCTGAGTTTTTCACAACACAATTGTTATCTATTAAAGGAGAAAATGGAGAAGCATTAACAATTAACGATTTACCAAGTTTTACTGATAAATACCTTGAAACTTTCACTTCCTTCGCGAAACAATACAATGTCCATATTATCGCAGGGACTCATGTTGTAAATGTTGATGGCAAGCTTCGAAATACAGCACATTTATTTTACCCGAACGGCAAAGTCGTAACTCAAGCAAAGCTTCATATTACCCCGACGGAAGTACATGAATGGAACATGTCAGCCGGAGAAGGTTTAGAGGTATTTGATACGGATAAGGGAAGAATTGCGCTTTTAACTTGCTATGATATAGAATTCCCTGAAATTGTTCGTATGGCAAAAGCAAAAGGCGCAGATGTAATCTTCTGTCCATCTTGTACTGATGATCGTCATGGCTTCCATCGAGTTCGATATACAAGTCATGCCCGCGCAATTGAAAATCAAATTTATGTTGTCTTAACAGGGACAGTCGGTGCATTACCAACAGTGGACTTTATGCGTGCTAATTTCGGTCAGGCTGCGATTATTACACCAAACGACGTTCCATTCCCTCCTAAAGGTTTACTAGCTGAAGGAGAAATTAACAATGACATGATTGTTACTGCTGATTTAGACTTGGAATTACTTTATAAAGTACGGGAAAAAGGTTCTGTGACAACTTGGAGAGACAGACGAATTGATTTATATACTGACTGGGAATAAGGAGGTTCCTCATGTATCGAAGTGAGCAGTTATTATTTCATGATGGGAAACCCGTTCCGATTATTATTCGGAATTATGAGTCGAAAGATTTTGATGAATTAATCGATATTCAAGCGGAAAGTTTTCCCCCTCCCTTTCCTTCTGAGCTTTGGTGGAATAAAGAACAACTAACAAATCATGTATCGCTTTTTCCAGAAGGAGCTCTTTGCATCGAGATTGATGGTAAGGTTGTCAGCTCTTTAACTGGCGTTGGTGTTCATTTCGATCCCGCTTATACTAATCATACTTGGGCTGAAATGACTGACAATGGTTATATTACAAATCACGATCCTAATGGCAATACCCTCTATATTGTTGATATAAGTGTGCGACCTGCTTATCGTTCATACGGCCTTGGAAAAATTATGATGCAATCGATGTACCATGTTGTCATTGAAAAAGGTTTTGATCGTTTACTCGGTGGCGGTCGAATGCCTGGCTATCGTAAGTATGCAGATACACTTACAGCAAATGAATATGTGGATCATGTAATAAACGGAAAGGTTCACGATCCTGTCATTTCATTTTTATTGCGATGCGGTAGAAAGCCTATTGCAGTAGTAGAAAATTATTTAGAAGATGAAGAATCTTTAAACTATGGGGTATTAATGGAATGGAGAAATCCATTTAAATAATTTAAAAGTACTTTTCCTTTTAAAAGGAAAAGTACTTTTTTGATTGCATTGACATTTTCTGAAAATTAGCATATAAATGATATATGAACATATGCTCATATATAAAATTAAATTTCCTTAAAAGGTGTTGTTAAATAATGAGTCCACATGATAAAGATATCGTACTGCAAGAGTTAGACCACGATTTAGACGAAGAAACATTATTTATTGTTTCACAAACTTTTAAAGCATTAAGTGATCCAACTCGCATACGAATTCTTCACTTCTTATGTAGTGATGAGCATTCCGTTAATGATATTGCACAACACTTGAATTTAAGTCAGTCTACCGTTTCACATCAATTACGCTTTTTAAAAAATCTTCGCTTAGTCAAGTTTAGACGTGAAGGTACAACACTGTATTATTCAAAGGACGATGATCACATTATGAATCTGTTAAAGCAAGCAATTGATCATGCTGCTCATAATTAACTTTACTATTTTGCGAAGATATATTTTTAAAAAAGAATAGGGGGATTTAAATGACCTCTCATCATAGTCATGACCACCATCATCATAGCCATAGTTCTAATAAAAAGGTATTGCTTCTTTCCTTTATCATTATTACTTCATACATGATAGTGGAAGCTGTTGGGGGATTTATAACGAACAGTTTAGCGCTCATTTCTGACGCTGGACATATGCTTAGTGATTCTGTGGCTTTAGGAATTGCATTAGCGGCTCTTATTTTAGGGGAAAAGGCTGCAAATCAAAGGAAAACTTATGGCTATAAAAGATTTGAAGTTTTAGCAGCCGCGCTAAACGGCATTACATTGATATTAATAGCATTATATATTTTCTATGAATCGATTGAGCGTTTTGCGAATCCGCCAGAAGTCGCAACGACTGGCATGCTCATCATCAGCTGTATCGGTTTATTGGTGAATATTCTAGTTGCCTGGATCATGATGCATGGTGGCGATACAGAAGAAAATTTAAATATGCGTGGGGCTTTTTTACATGTGCTTAGTGATATGCTAGGTTCAGTAGGTGCCATAGTTGCTGCGTTATTGATGATTTTCTTTGGATTTGGTTGGGCAGACCCATTGGCAAGTGTTATCGTTGCTCTACTTGTTTTACGCAGTGGCTTTTATGTAACAAAGTCTTCAATCCATGTTTTAATGGAAGGAACGCCTAATAACACAAATGTAGATGAAGTGATTCAAATTCTACAGCAAGTAAAGGGAATCCATAGTATTCACGACCTGCATATTTGGAGCATTACGAGCGGTCTAAATGCTTTGTCCTGTCATGCAGTTGTTGACGATAGGATGACGATCTCTGAAAGTGAGTCGATGCTTCGTAAGATTGAACACGATCTACATCATCAAGGTATCTCCCATATAACGATTCAGCTTGAAACAACCTCTCATCAACACGATGAGTCCATTCTTTGTCAAATAAAAGGAGACCAAGGAGGGCATCATCATCACCATCATTAAATGAAAAGAGCCCCATTTCATGAAATGCACGAGATTTAGTAGCATTCACGGGTTAGGGCTCTTTATTATTTAAGGTGTGAAATAGATATTTTGTACAATTTATCATCATTTGGCTGAGGATTTCCTCGCCCATCGGTATTGTTTGTTACAAAGTAAAGCATTTCACCTTCAATGTAAACATCACGGATGCGCCCAAGGCCTGTGATAACTTCCCGATATTCCTTTTTCTCTATATCAAACTCCAGTAAAGCTGTCCCTCTTAACGCCGCAACATATAGTTTTCCATTATAAAGGTCCATTCCAGATGGTGCCCATGTTGTATCGTTACCTGAAGTAAAAATAGGTGTTATCATTCCTTCTTGACTTACATTCCCTTCAATAACTGGCCACCCATAATTTTGACCTGGTTCGATTCTGTTTATCTCATCATTACGATTATTTCCATGTTCACTCGCATACATAGTACCGTCCGGTGCCCATACCATTCCTTGTGAGTTTCGATGACCGTAGCTATATACATATGAATTTGGAATTGGATTGTCATTCGGAATAGATCCATCTAGATTTAATCTTAATATTTTTCCCGCTAATGCGTTTTTATCTTGCGCAAAGGATGGTTCTGTTGCATCTCCTGCTGTCGCATAAAGTTTATTATCTGGCCCAATTTCTAATCTTCCTCCATGGTATACTCGCCCACTTGGAATTTTGTCTAAAAGCACACCGTCCTCACTCCAAGTATTGTCCTTAAGTTTAAGCTTCACAATTCTGTTAAACTGACCAGAACTATCTTCATAAGTGTAATAAGCATACGCTAAATTAGAGGTTTCAAATTCTGGATCAAGAACAAACCCTAATAAACCGGCTTCGTTTGCTTGTGAAAGTTCCTTTTCAAGTTCGACAGTTTGTCTTTCAACTTGTCCATTTTCTATTTTCACTATATTTCCTTGTCTTTCGGTTATATAAAAGGTTTCTCCTATTTTTTCAATTGCCCAAGGCGTTTTTAAATTAGATGCTACTACTTGTAGTTCACTATTATAAACTTGGGATACTTCAATGATTGGATTGTCATCTTCTTTGTGTACAATCACCTCAGGCTTCGATGGAAAGCAGCCCGAAATCATTAAGAGCAACAATAATAAACTTGCAGAGATTTTTTTCAATTGGTCCATCTCCCATTTAAATACAATTTCTTCATTATTATTCCCCCATCTTAATAATAACAAACTTTCTAATTGAAAAAATATATATGGATTGATCACACGTTTAAATCTATCCTCTACAAAACAAAAAAACATCTAGCACCATGCTAGATGTTTTCCTAAAGGATAACTCAATATCAGCCTTTTTTCGTATAAGTAAGTGTCATATTCAGCCATCCAAAAAGAATAGTTAGAATCGGACAGATGAGACAGAACAATGTATAGGGTAAATATTCTAAAGTGTGAACCTCTAACGTGGAGGTAATAAAAATACCACAAACGCTCCATGGAACAAGGGGGTTCACAACAGTCCCCGCGTCTTCCATTACACGAGATAAATTTTTAGGATGCAAGGAAAGCTCTCGAAATTTTCCTTTAAACGCCTCACCAGTTAATAAAATCGATAAATACTGTTCGCCCACCAATGTGTTTATACTAATAGCAGTTAGTGCAGAGCCTGTAATAACAGAACCGACACTGTTAAGAATGGTAGATACTTTTGATAATAATGTTTGGATAATCCCAAGTGCAAATAGTAACCCACCCATGCTCAAAGATAGAATGACTAGGAAAATAGTAAAGAACATACTACTAACTCCCCCACGAGTAAGGAGCTCATCAATACTTTCAATCCCTACACTCGACTCATATCCACTGTACAACACTTCAAATAAAACTGTCAGTGACATTGGTGCATGGAAATAGGAAATTAAAATTCCACTTATTGTACTGACAGCTAACGTGATAAAAGCTGGTATTTTAAATAATGTACATGCAATTAATACGATCAATGGTAACAATGCGTAGTCATGTACTAAATTTGTCGTTAATAATCCCGTTTTATATTCGTTAATAATGGATGTATCCATTACTTCAATGGCAGGTGATAAAACTGCGAAAAAAATCAGCGTAATAATGAATGCCGGGATTGTTGTCCATCCCATATTTTTTATATGCTCAAATAAATCAACATTAACTGTCCCAGCTGCTAATGTCGTCGTATCTGAAAGAGGAGACATTTTATCACCAAAGAAGGCTCCGGATACAATCGCACCTGCTGTTATAGCAATCGAAATATCCAAAGCACTAGCTATACCAATAAAGGCTACCCCAACGGTTGCAACAGTTGTAAGTGAGCTTCCAATAACCACACCGATCAAACCCGTTACAATAAAAACAATGGCAAAGAAAAAGCTCGGAGTGACAAAGGAAAAACCATAATATAAAAGGGTCGGTATTGTCCCTCCGATAATCCAACCACTTATTAACAATCCAATTAAAATAAAAATAAATACGGCACCCATCCCTGCACTCGCTCCAGCAGTCATGCTCGATTGCAAATCTGCAAATGGAACTTTTTTTAGCAGCCCATAGGCGAGTAATAAAAGGATAGAAAAGATAATTGGAATATGTGGCGTTGCACCAAATTTACTTATTGATATCGAAATAATAAAAATAATTGCGCCTACTAATAAAGCCGATTCTAAAAAGCTTGGTTTTGTTTTTTGTTCAATCGAAAACATTGTTAATCTCCTATAATCGATATTTCTATAATAAATTTCTAATTTTAACTTTTCGATGTAAATTGAGATTACATCAATTAATCTGTCGCTTCAACGCGTTGAAGTCCTAAAACATCATACCACAGAATTTTTAAGTTTCTCTGAATATAGATAATTTAAAATTGTTAGATTTTTTAATATAGAAATACTAAAAAACCGTTTTCCTTAGAAGGATAAAACGGAATAAGATGCCCATCTTTATCTCATCTTTATATGGTTATGATATTCTTTCAAAGTATTACCTTTAAAGCATTGTGAGGGAAAAAAATGCAAAAGACGATTTTGATTGTTGAAGATGAAGACATTTTACGTGAAATAGTAAAGGATTATTTATTGAATGAAGGATATGAAGTATTAGAAGCTGTGGATGGTAATGAAGCTTTAGCTATATTCGAAAAATATGAAGTACATTTAATTATTCTAGATATTATGTTGCCAGAGTTAGATGGATGGTCCGTTTGTCGACGCATTCGTAAGTTATCTAATGTCCCTATTATTATGTTGACTGCCCGCGCAGATGAGGATGACACCCTACTAGGTTTCGAATTAGGTGCCGATGATTATGTGACAAAACCATACAGTCCGCCAATTTTAATGGCTAGAGTAAAAAGATTAATCGATAGTCGATATTCTATTAAAGACAATCAGTCAGCTAAAAAAAGTTGGATTGCATCCTTCGTTGCTCCTACACTCGTATAAGCGTTAAGCGGTGCACTTGAATAGGAAATATGAGGGAATAACCAACTTTTTTCTTTGTAAAATTTTGCTCTATCAATCAGTGTAAGTGTATTTAATTCTATAACCCTATATAAGGTATGAGCAACTTTCTTGATTAAGTAATTTGATAGAATTATCATTCTAGCTGTAAGCGAAGTTTATTAATTATGGAGGGATTATCTATGTCTAAAGAACCTATTTCAGTCAACGCCATTATCAATGGCGAGAAAATACAAACAGATAAAAAAATTACGCGCGAAAATCCAACACATCCTGAGGAGATTGTTGGTTACGCTCCAAATAATACGAGAGAGGAAACAATTCAAGCAATTGATGCAGCCCATGAAGCTTTTAAAACTTGGGCATGGAGTGATATCGACGATCGTATCGAAAGAATGAATCGTGCCATACAAAAAATTAAAGACCAATTGCCAGAAATTGCTGAGCTATTGTCTCGTGAACATGGTAAAGCACTTTATGATGCACAAGGAGAAATTGCAATTTCTCTTATGTGGATGGAATTTGCCGTTGAAAATGTGAAAAAAGCTACTTCAACTGAAGAGTTAAAACATGAAAACGGTCGTACAATCATTTCACATGACCCTATTGGCGTAGTAGCAGCTATCACACCATGGAACTATCCAATTTCCCTGTCTACTATAAAAATTGCACCTGCTCTATTAACAGGAAATACAATGGTACTGAAACCAAGCCCATTTGCACCTTTAGCGGTAAGTCTTGTAACTGAGATCATCGCGGACGAGTTCCCAGCAGGCGTATTGAATCTTGTAAACGGTGACGCAGAAGTTGGTGTTGAGCTTACATCCAATCCAAAAATTGCGAAAATTGCCTTTACAGGTGGTACAAATACAGCGAAACATATCATGAAAGCTGCATCCGACACAATTAAAAATATGACGTTAGAGCTTGGCGGCAATGACGCAGCCATCGTTCTAGAAGACTTTGATGTAAATGACGAACGCCCATTACGCCGAATGGTTATTTCAAACTTCTTAACAGCCGGACAAATTTGCATGATTGCTAAACGCGTCTATGTTCACCGTTCAATCTATGATGCGTTTGTTGAAAAATACATTGAAGCAGCCAACAAATGGATTAAAGTCGGTGATCCATTTCACCCTGAAGTTACAGTAGGCCCAGTGAATAACAAAGCCCAAGTAAATTATGTAAATAGTTTAGTGGAAGATGCAAAAAATAAAGGGGCAAAAATCATTCCATTAGGAACAATTCTAAACCCCGAATTAATGGATAACGGATACTTCCTACAACCAACACTTGTATTAGGTGCAGATGTTCATGATCGCGTGGTAGTAGAAGAACAATTTGGTCCAACTGTTCCGATCCTTCCATTCGATGATGAAGAAGAAGTGATTAAACTGCATAACGAAAGCATCTATGGTTTAACAAGCTCCGTATGGGGCGAAGAAGAACACGCTATTAAAGTAGCACGTCGCATTGAAGCCGGTACAACAATGATCAACACTGCTGCAGTGCAAGGATTAGACGTTCACTTCCCATTCGGCGGAGTGAAACAATCAGGCGTTGGGCGAGAATATGGTTTAGATGGGATTAAATCTTATACAGAAACTCATGTCATCAATGTGCCAACTATGAAGGAATTACCTTATATTCCAGAATAAAATTTCATTCTAACTAATAATGAGAAACTTATTTGCATAAATAAGCCCAATCTGTAGGTCAACTCACATTTTAGAGTTGGTCTACAGTTTTTTTATTAGTTGGAGGGGAAATCTAATATAGGGACAAGGCTGAAGTATTGTTCTAGAGAACAGAATAAAATCTTAGCAAGAAAAACGGACTTATTAAACCGACAAAAGATATTTCTATACAAAAAGACCCCCAAAGCAAATGCTTTGAGAGTCTTGATATATTCCCAAAAATTAACGTTTTGAGAACTGAGGCGCACGACGAGCACCTTTAAGACCGTATTTTTTACGTTCTTTCATACGTGGATCACGTGTTAATAATCCAGCAGATTTTAAAGCTGGACGGAAATCTGGGTCAACTTGTAATAATGCACGAGCGATACCATGACGGATAGCGCCAGCTTGACCTGTGAATCCTCCACCGTTTACGTTTACAAATACATCATAACTACCTTTAGTTTGAGTAGCTTCTAATGGTTGGTTGATGATTAAGTGTAAAGTTTCGAATGGTAAATATTCTTCGATACTACGGTTGTTGATAACAATTTTGCCTTCGCCTGGTACTAAACGTACACGTGCTACTGAGCTTTTACGACGACCTGTGCCGATATATTGAACTTGTGCCAAGGGTAAATCCTCCTCTTATTAATTATCCGCGAAGCTGATAGCTTTCTGGTTTTTGTGCAGCATGTGGATGTTCTGTTCCAGTATAAACATTAAGTTTAGTGAACATTTTACGACCTAAAGAGTTTTTAGGAAGCATCCCTTTAACTGCTAATTCGATCATTCTTGTTGGGTATTTTTCTAACATTTCGCCAGCAGTGCGAGTTTTTAAACCGCCTGCAAACATTGTGTGGTGGCGATATAGTTTATCTTCTAATTTGTTACCTGTTAAGTGAATTTTATCAGCATTGATAACAATTACATAATCACCAGTATCTACGTTTGGTGTGAAAGTTGGTTTATGTTTACCGCGTAAGATAGAAGCTACTTCAGAAGCTAAACGTCCAAGAGTTTGGCCTTCTGCGTCAACTACTAACCATTTACGCTCTACTTCATGACCTTTAGCCAGGAATGTTGTACGCATTTATATGTCCTCCTAATCGATTCGATTACCGTTATTTTTCATTATATACACTTATAAGTTTCGGGGCTTATTTGTGGTTGGTAATGAAAATACCATATGTCATAATATAATATTTAGCGGTATAAGTCAAGAGAAAATGTACACCTGGTAAAGTTGTTTCTACATTTTATAGTATAAATTTTCTCGAACTTCCCGCATTAAATCTTAGTAATATACCTTTTCTAAATATAAACCATAGGGTGGTGCCGTTTTCCCTGCCTTATTGCGATCCATTGACTCAATAACGGCTTTTAAATTACTCGGGTGACGTTTTCCTATGCCGACTTCCCAAAGTGTCCCTGCAATGATTCTAACCATGTTATATAGAAATCCATTTCCTTCGATGACCATGTGAAGTTCATCTTGATGCCACTCGAACTCAAGAGAGTGAACGGTGCGAACTTTATCAACAACACTTGTATTAGCTGCACAGAAGCATGAAAAATCATGTGTACCCAATATATGATTTGCAGCAGCCTTCATCATGCTAGTATCGGGTTTAACTCCATTTGTGTCGACCGTATAATTTCTTCTAAATGGACTTTGAACATCCTCGCAATTCCAAATATATCGATACCTTTTGCCTTTAACACTAAATCGTGCATGAAAGTCACCTGAAACTTCTTCCACGTCTAAAACACGAATATCGCGTGGCAATTGAACATTTAATGCTTTTTGATATCGTTCGACCGGTATGGATAAATTTGTATCAAAATGAATGACTTGTCCAGTTGCATGTACCTTTGAATCAGTTCGACCACTTGCGGTCACTCGAATCTTTTGACCTTTATGCATTTTCGTTAATACATTTTCTAATTCAAGCTGTACTGTCCGCTCTCCTGGCTGAACCTGATAACCCGAAAAACTTGTCCCATCATAACTAATCGTCGCTTTTAAACGGCGCAAACCATTCACCTCTTTTAGTCACGCAAGAATATTAGAAGAGCTGTCAGCACTACTAATATTAAAATACTTACTGTATCGCGCCAGTCCCATTTAAGTTTTCGATAACGTGTACGGCCTTCTCCACCTCGATATCCACGTACCTCCATTGCAGTAGCTAAATCCTCAGCACGTTTAAAGGCACTAACAAACAACGGAACTAGTAAAGGAACTACAGCCTTGATTCGATCCTTAAGTGGTCCAGCACTTAAATCCGATCCACGGGCCATTTGCGCCTTCATAATTTTATCTGTTTCATCCATTAACGTTGGGATGAATCGAAGAGCGATAGACATCATTAATGCCAATTCATGTACAGGCAATTTAATCTTTTTCAAAGGATTTAACAATACTTCCAAACCGTCTGTGATCGAAATTGGGGAAGTAGTTAATGTTAATATCGAAGTTATAAACACTAATACAACAAATCGAATGGAAATAAAGATCCCTTGTCGTAACCCTTCCTCATACACTTGGAAGAATCCAAGCTCAAAGATAATATTCCCCTCTCTTGTGAAGAAGATATGAATGAGGAAAGTAAACACTAATAATATCAGTACTGGCTTTAAACCATTAATTAAAAAATATAAACGAATCCGGGACATCAATATAACAAATAGTGTAAAGACTAATAATAGTACATATGTGACAGTATTATTAGCAATAAAAACAATGATTATATAGGCAAAAACAAAAATCAATTTCGAACGGGGATCTAACAAATGAACGAACGAGTCCCCCGGGATATAACGACCGAAGATCATTTTCTCCATCATTGCTGATCACGCCCTTTCTTAAGAGCGTAGGCAATTTCTGCTGCCAGTTCCTCTTCAGTTAAACATACTTTAGGAAGTGTTGTACCCATCATCTTTTCGATTTTATGTTGGAATTTCACAATACGTGGTAATTCTAATCGATAGCTTTCTAATGTTTCTGCATCTGCAAAAATTTCTCGAGGTGAACCAGTCAATACACAACGGCCTTCATGCATGATAGCAAGATTATCTGCATATCGAGCTGCATCTTCCATGCTATGCGTAACAAGTATTGTTGTAAGACCTTGTTCTTTATGGAGCTCATAGAACATATCCATAATTTCTTTTTGTCCTCGTGGATCAAGGCCAGCTGTTGGCTCGTCCAAAACAATCACTTCAGGATCCATCGCAAGAACACCAGCAATTGCAACTCTTCGCATTTGACCACCAGATAAATCAAAAGGAGATTTATCTAAAACTGTTTCTGGTAATCCTACAAGTTGAATTAATTCCCTTGCTCTTTTTTCAGCTTCTTCCTCTGAAACACCAAAATTCATAGGGCCAAACATAATATCCTTTAACACTGTTTCTTCAAACAATTGGTGTTCAGGAAACTGAAAAACAATTCCAACTTTTTGTCGTATTGGCTTTAAATCCTTTGCTTTTTTCCCGGCAACAATGACACGTTCACCCAGATGCACTTCGCCTTTAGAAGGTTTAAGAAGCCCGTTAAAGTGCTGTAAAATAGTTGATTTACCCGAACCCGTATGTCCTATAATAGCCTGATATGTTTTACTTGGTATTTCTAAATCTACATCAAATAAGGCATATTTCTCAAATGGCGTACCTATTGAATATGCGTAGCTTACTTGTTGAAGTTTGATGTCCATAGGTCATTCACCAACTCTTCTTCTGTCATATGTTCTCCGACTAATTCAACACCATTTGATTTCAGTAATTTCGTCATTCTCATCGCAAATGGTAATTCAAGTCCAAATTCTATCAGCTTATCGCCTAATGCAAAGATCTCTTCTGGAGTCCCCTCTGCATACTTTTTCCCGTCATTCATAAACAAAATGCGATCAGCAAGCAACGCTTCTTCCACATCATGTGTAATGGACAACACCGTTAGTCCGATATCTTCCCGTAATACACGCACAGTCTGCAATACCTCGTCACGCCCTTGAGGATCTAGCATTGCCGTAGCTTCATCTAATATCAATATTTTAGGTCGCATTGCAAGTGCTCCCGCAATTGCCACTCGTTGTTTTTGACCACCCGACAAATGGTGTGGCTCATGATTTAAAAACTTGTCCATTTTCACTTGTTTTAAAGAGTGATGAACACGTTCCACCATATCTTCATAAGGGACGCCATTATTCTCTAAAGCAAATGCAACATCGTCCTGTACGGTAGCTCCTACAAATTGATTATCTGGATTTTGAAAAACCATTCCGATTTGGGAGCGTGTTTCCCATAAATTCTCTTCTGTTAATATATTGCTCATCACACGTACTTCTCCTTCTTGTGGGAAAAGTAGGCCTGAAAGAATTTTTACCATCGTAGACTTACCTGAACCATTATGTCCAACAATAGAAATCCATTCACCTTCATTTATAGAAAATGATACATTTTGGACCGCTTTTCGTGCATCTTCTTTCTCAGGTGTATATGTAAAACTTACATTATTAAACGATAAAATTTCTCGCACCTTCAAAATCTCCTCTCAACTTGCTCAACTACTAAATTACACTGTTTTTCACATGATTGCCACCAGCAATCGTATGAAATAACAAACACTACACATATACAAAAATAAGGTACGTTTGAAAATATAGGAATAAATAAAAATCCAACATTAAACGTATCTTATTTTTAGATATGTATGAAATTAAAAATAGTAGACATTCTATTACCTTGGTATTCTTTACCAAGGAATAAGAGAATAAAAAAGCGCGCACCTCATTCAGAGAAATGCGCTATTACAACATTTAAATATTAGAATTTGGCTGCTCATTTCCAAATTCTACAGAATGAGGTGCACCAGAGCTAGACGAGACGTTAATCCACTGGATTCGCTCATTTAAACGCTCTAAGCCATTTTATTGTCGTATAAATCATTAATGAATAACTTGAATCATCTCTTAATTGAGAAAAATACAATGTTTTGCATATACTCCGTCACTTAACATAAGTTAATTAAAAAGTATATAAAGAGAGGTGCCTTAGTTCAACCGGTGAACCGGACACCCTCTAAGCCTACAGCTAATAATGAAATTAAACTAATTCGATTACTACTACAGGCGCACCGTCACCACGGCGAGGTCCTACTTTAAGGATACGAGTGTAACCACCTTGACGATCAGCATAGCGTGGTGCTACATCATCAAATAACTTTTGAAGTGCAAATGAAGTTGATTCATTACCATTCTCATCAGTTGTAGTTGCTACTTCACGACGAATGAATGCAGCAGCTTGACGACGAGCATGTAAATCTCCACGTTTACCTAAAGTAATCATTTTTTCAACTACAGAACGTAATTCTTTCGCACGTGCTTCAGTAGTTTCAATGCGCTCGTTTACGATTAAGTCAGTAGCTAAATCGCGTAATAACGCTTTACGTTGAGAACTTGTACGGCCAAGTTTTCTGTAACCCATGGATGTTCCCTCCTTTATATGTTTCTTATCTAGAAAAGTATTGCTTAGTCTTCTTTACGTAATCCTAAACCAAGCTCTTCTAATTTCGCTTTTACTTCTTCTAGTGACTTACGACCAAGGTTACGCACTTTCATCATGTCATCTTCAGACTTGTTTGCAAGTTCTAGTACCGTATTGATACCAGCACGTTTTAAACAGTTGTAAGAACGAACAGAAAGATCAAGTTCTTCGATAGTCATTTCTAAAACTTTTTCTTTTTGATCTTCTTCTTTTTCGACCATGATTTCAGCTGTTTGCGCTTCGTTCGTTAATCCTACGAAGATATTAAGGTGCTCAGTTAAAATTTTTGCTCCGAGCGAAATCGCCTCTTTTGGACCAATGCTTCCATCAGTCCACACATCAAGTGAAAGCTTATCGAAGTCAGAGTTTTGACCAACACGAGTGTTTTCTACTTGGAAATTAACGCGTGAAACTGGAGTGTAAATAGAGTCGATCGGGATCACGCCGATAGGAAGATCTTCACGTTTGTTTTGATCAGCAGGAGTGTATCCACGGCCACGTCGAGCATACATGCGCATGCGCAGATGACCATTTTTTGCGATTGTTGCAATATATAGATCTGGATTTAAAATTTCAACGTCACTATCGTGAGTTATATCAGCAGCAGTTACTACTGCATCACCTTTCACATCAATCTCAATAACTTTTTCTTCGTCAGAGTAGATTTTAAGTGCAAGCTTTTTGATATTCAAAATAATTGAAGCAACATCTTCAACTACACCTTCAACAGTAGAGAATTCATGTAATACTCCATCAATTTGGATGGATGTTACAGCAGCTCCAGGTAGTGAAGATAGAAGGATACGACGTAAAGAATTACCCAAAGTGTTTCCATACCCGCGTTCAAGCGGTTCAACAACAAACTTACCATATTTGGAATCTTCGCTGATCTCCACAGTTTCAATCTTTGGTTTTTCAATTTCGATCATTCAATTTACCCTCCTTCAAAACATCGAATGTATTAGGTTCATACCATCATATACTACTATAATTGCACAACTTTACATTTTGTACAAAGATGATGTACTCAAAATCTTGAGATGCACCCATTACACACGACGACGTTTTGGTGGACGGCAACCGTTATGTGGAACTGGAGTAACATCTTTAATTGCTGTTACTTCTAAACCTGCAGCTTGAAGTGCACGAATTGCAGCTTCACGTCCTGCACCAGGACCTTTAACAGTTACTTCCAACGTCTTCAGACCATGTTCAAGGGATGCTTTTGCAGCAGCTTCAGCAGCCATTTGAGCAGCATATGGAGTAGATTTACGTGAGCCTTTGAAACCAAGCGCACCTGCACTAGACCAAGATACTGCATTACCTTGCATATCTGTAATCGTTACAATTGTATTGTTAAATGTAGAACGGATGTGAGCAATACCAGATTCGATATTTTTTTTCACACGACGTTTACGAGTTTGTTGTTTACGAGCCATGTTAAAAGGAACCCCCTTTACTTATTATTTTTTCTTGTTCGCTACAGTTTTACGAGGACCTTTACGCGTACGCGCATTATTTTTCGTATTTTGACCACGAACAGGTAAGCCACGACGGTGACGGATACCACGGAATGAACCGATTTCCATTAAACGTTTGATGTTTAATGAGATTTCACGACGTAAGTCACCTTCAACTTTGTATTTATCTAATTGTTCACGAATACGGTTTAATTCATCTTCAGTAAGATCGCGCACGCGAGTATCTTCAGATACATTAGCAGCAGCTAATACTTTTTGAGATGTAGTTTTACCGATACCGTAAATGTAAGTTAATGAAATTACAACGCGTTTATCGCGAGGAATATCAACACCAGCAATACGTGCCATTGTATATGTGCACCTCCTTTAAGTTATCCTTGTTTTTGTTTATGTTTAGGATTTTCACAGATTACCATTACTTTACCGCGTCGGCGAATTACTTTACATTTTTCGCAGATCGGTTTCACAGATGGTCTCACTTTCATCTAACCCAACCTCCTTAATAGTCCGGAGTGCAAAAGATTATTTAAAACGGTATGTGATACGACCGCGAGTTAAATCGTAAGGAGATAACTCAATAGTAACCTTATCTCCAGGTAAAATTCTGATAAAATGCATACGAATCTTTCCAGATACGTGTGCTAGAATCGTGTGCCCATTTTCTAATTCTACCTTAAACATCGCGTTTGGCAAAGTCTCAACAACTGTTCCTTCGACTTCAATTACATCGTCTTTCGCCATCAACCCTGTCTCCCTTCTATATGCAATTTGTGATTCTCAAATCCATCATAGAGAATCCATCCAACTGTGTTCTTCCAAAATAGAAGCAACTCCATTAACATATGCTTGGATTGTATGAGAGATGTTCGAAAGACGCTCGTCTGGTTTCGCTTCACACAATCCACGGAAAGAACAGATCCGGTTACGGAAACTGTAATCCTTTTTGTTTAACGATAGCCGGAATGTCTTGGATGAGAGATTCATACCCGTTTACACAGATGCTTCCACGAAACCCTTAACACACTTTCTTAAGTGTCATTCTTATAAAGCATTACACTTACAAATAGTGTATATCGGGCACAATATGCTTTTGCAACTCTCAAGTTTGTGTACGTTGTTGCACCGCAGTTCTCGCGCGAAAAGCAATTTATATTCGCCTAATGCCGGGTATTAGCTGCGGCTGCCCTGTAATAAAAGAGCGTCAAGATCAGCAAATACTTTATCAATATTCTGCTGTCCATCGATATTCGTTAAAACACCTTTTGCTTCATAATAGTTAAGCAAAGGTTGCGCTTGATTCATATTTACTTCCAGACGGTTTGCAACCGTTTCAGGATTATCATCGGCACGTGTGTATAATTCGCCACCATCTTTATCGCATTTACCTTCCACTTTTGGAGGGTTAAATACAAGATGATACGATGCGCCGCAAACTTTACAAATACGACGACCACTTAAGCGAGCCACTAGTTCTTCTTTATCAACTTGAATATTAATTGTATGATCAATTTTTCTATCCATATCTGATAAAATTTTATCTAATGCTTCTGCTTGTGGTACAGTGCGTGGGAATCCATCAAGTAAGAAACCTTTTTCGCAATCTTGTTGACTTAGTCGTTCGCGAACGATACCAATCGTTACTTCATCAGGCACTAACGCACCTTGATCCATAAACGATTTAGCTTTTAATCCTAATTCTGTGCCATCTTTAATTGCAGCACGGAACATATCGCCTGTAGAAATATGAGGGATTGCGTACTTCTCAACAATTTTATCTGCTTGAGTACCTTTACCAGCACCAGGCAGACCCATTAAAACGATATTCATACGTGTTGTCTCCCCCTTAAAGCTAGCTGGCATAGGAAACAATAAAAGTTTCCTATTTACCAACATTCTATTTCATAAAGCCTTTATAGTGACGTTTAACTAATTGTGACTCCAGTTGTTTCATTGTTTCTAGCGCAACCCCTACTACGATAATTACACTAGTACCACCAATCTGCGCAGCAGCAGGTAGATTCATGAAATTAATAAATAGTATCGGTAGGATTGAAATAACAACTAAGAATAGTGCCCCAATGAATGTTAAACGGTATAGTACTTTAGTTAAATAACTTTGAGTATCATTTCCTGGACGAATACCAGGAATGTATGCACCTTGTTTTTTCAAATTATCAGCTAAGTTCTCTGGATTCACTTGAATAAATGCATAGAAATAAGTGAATAAAACGATTAACGCAACATAAATTAACATACCAACAGGTTCTGTATAATTAAATGTATTTGAAATGAACGTTGTTACATCGTTTTGACCAAAGAAAGCAACTAATGTTTGAGGTGTTACGATAAATGCCATTGCAAAGATTACTGGAATAACCCCTGCAGCATTAACTTTTAACGGTAAATGTGTTTGTTGTCCACCAGCTTGTGGTGTACGACCAGCAACACGTTTAGCATATTGAATTGGAATTTTACGTAAAGCTTGTTGTACGTAAATAACACCAACTACAATAGCTAATAAGATTAATACAAGTAATACAAGAACAATGATCTTAATGAACAATTGATCTCCTGCACCCTCAATTTGTTGTGCATATACTTGGTTAACCGCTGTTGGAATGGCAGCCACAATCCCCGCAAAGATAATAATTGAAATACCGTTACCAACACCATGTGCAGTGATTTGTTCACCTAACCACAGTAAGAATGCTGTACCAGCTGTTAATACAATAGCAATCGTTAAATATGACATCACACTCGTATCAGTGATTAATTGCCCACCATACATTTGGTTAAATCCAAAGGACATAGCAAATGCTTGAAGGAAAGCTAAAACGACTGTAAAGTAGCGAGTGAATTGCGCAAGCTTACGTCTTCCGACTTCACCTTGCTTAGCCCACTCTGCAAACTTGGGTACAACGTCCATCTGTAGTAGTTGAACGATAATTGATGCAGTGATGTAAGGCATAATCCCCAAAGCAAAGATTGAGAAGTTAGCCAATGCTCCACCACCAAATGTATTTAAGAATCCGATTAGATTGAACTGGTCGGCTACTTGAAGTACATCAGCATCTACGTTTGGTACTGGAATAAAAGATCCAATACGGAAAATTACTAGCATAACTAGTGTAAACATGATTTTATTTCGTATATCTCGAACGCGCATGAAGTTAGAGATTGTCTGAAACATTAAATCACCTCTGTTGTTCCACCGGCATTTTCAATTGCTTCTTTAGCCGATGCAGAGAACTTATGAGCTTTTACAGTTAGCTTTTTGTTAAGTGTTCCGTTACCTAACACTTTAACACCAGCTTTTTCATTGCTCACTACACCAGTTTCCACTAATAATGCAGGTGTTACTTCAACGCCATCTTCAAAACGATTTAAAGTATCAATGTTCACGATAGCGTATTCTTTACGGTTGATGTTCGTAAAGCCGCGTTTTGGTAAACGACGGAATAGTGGGTTTTGACCACCTTCAAATCCAGGACGAACTCCTCCGCCTGAACGGGCGTTTTGACCTTTGTGACCTTTACCTGCAGTTTTACCGTTACCAGAACCGATACCACGTCCAACACGGTTACGCTCTTTACGTGATCCTTCTGCTGGTTTTAACTCATGAAGTTTCATATGGTGGCACCTCCTTGTTCATTGTTTAGGGATATTAATTTTCTTTTACAGTAACTAAATGAGCTACTTTGTCTAGCATACCACGGATAGCTGCGTTGTCAGCGTGTTCCACAGTTTGGTTCATTTTACGTAAACCAAGGGCTTCAGCAATTTTACGTTGCCCTGGTTTCGTACCGATTAAAGATTTAGTAAGGGTGATTTCTAATTTGTTTGCCATTTTGATTCCCCCCTTATCCTAATAATTCTTCCACTGATTTACCGCGAAGTTTTGCAACGTCCTCTGCGCGTTTAAGTTCTTTTAAACCTGATACAGTTGCACGAACCATATTAATAGGTGTATTTGAACCTAGTGATTTTGAAAGAATATCAGTAATACCAGCAAGTTCTAGTACGGCACGTACTGGACCACCAGCGATAACTCCTGTACCAGCTGATGCAGGTTTAATTAAGATTTTACCTGCGCCAAAGCGACCGTGCACTTCGTGTGGAGTTGTTCCACCAACACGTGGTACTTCAATTAAGTTTTTCTTCGCGTCTTCAACAGCTTTTTTGATTGCGTCTGGAACTTCTTGTGCTTTACCAGTACCGAAACCAACATGACCGTTTTTATCTCCAACAACAACTAGTGCAGAGAAGCGGAAGCGACGTCCACCTTTAACAACCTTAGCAACACGGTTGATCGTTACTACGCGTTCTTCAAGTTCAAGTTTGTTTGCGTCAATGCGACTCATGAAGTATGTCCCTCCTTCTTATTAAAATTCTAAGCCGTTTTCACGTGCAGCTTCAGCTAAAGCTTTCACACGTCCATGATATAAGTAACCACCGCGGTCAAATACTACAGCAGTAATATTTTTTTCCACAGCACGTTTAGCGATAATTTCACCGATTTTTGTTGCAGCTTCGATATTGTTACCTGCACCCTCAAAACCTTTTTCTTGAGTTGATGCACTAACAAGAGTTGTTCCTGCAACATCATCAATAAGTTGCGCATAGATGTTCTTATTAGAACGGAACACGTTTAAACGTGGACGTTCAGCAGTACCCGTAATTTTAGAACGAACACGCGCATGACGTTTTTTACGAACTTGATTTTTATCTTGTTTCGTAATCACTGAGGTCACTCCTTTCTAATGCCTTAGGCAGCATTATTTACCTGTTTTACCTTCTTTACGACGAACGTATTCACCTTCGTAACGGATCCCTTTACCTTTATATGGCTCTGGTGGACGTACGTCACGAATGTTAGATGCTAATGCACCAACACGTTCTTTACTAATACCTTTAACAACAATCTTTGTGTTTGAAGGAACTTCGACTTCTAAACCTTCTTCTGGTGTGAACTCCACTGGATGTGAGTAACCAACGTTTAGTACAAGTTTTTTACCTTGTAGTTGCGCACGATAACCGACACCGATAAGTTCTAGTGAACGAGAGAATCCTTCAGAAACACCTGTTACCATGTTAGCTAGTAACGCACGAGTTGTACCGTGGATTGTACGGTGTTCTTTTGACTCAGAAGGACGAGTTAATGTAATCACGTTACCTTCTTGTTCGATTTTAATATCTTTATTGAAAGAGCGAGTAAGTTCGCCTTTTGGACCTTTAACAGTAACAGTGTTATCGTCAGCGATCACTACTGTTACGCCTGCAGGAACCTCAATTGGTTTTTTACCTACACGAGACATTTAGTTGCACCTCCATTCGTTTATAGCGTATTACCAAATGTAAGCTAAGATTTCTCCGCCGATTTGTTTAGCACGTGCTTCTTTGTCAGTGATAACACCTTGAGAAGTTGATACTAAAGCGATACCTAAGCCATTTAATACTTTTGGTACTTCGTTTGTTTTAGCGTAAACGCGCAAACCAGGTTTAGAAATACGTTTTAAACCAGTGATAACACGTTCATTATCTTTACCGTATTTTAAGAAGATACGGATAATACCTTGTTTATTGTCTTCAACATACTCTACATCACGGATAAAACCTTCACGCTTTAAGATTTCAGCGATTTGTTTCTTTAAGTTTGAAGCTGGAACTTCTAACTTCTCGTGACGTACCATGTTCGCATTACGAATGCGAGTCAGCATATCTGCAATTGGATCAGACATTGTCATTGAATTTTACCTCCTTCCCAAATTAGGGGATTACCAGCTAGCTTTTTTAACGCCAGGAATTTGTCCCTTATATGCAAGTTCACGGAAACAAATACGGCAAAGTTTAAATTTACGATATACAGAATGTGGACGACCACAGCGTTCACAACGTGTGTATTCTTGTACTTTAAACTTTTGCTTACGTTGTTGTTTTACGATCATTGATTTTTTAGCCACGTTCTTGCCCTCCTTGTTTTATTACTTTTGGAACGGCATACCGAATTGTGTCAATAACTCGCGAGCTTCTTCGTCAGAATTCGCAGTCGTTACGATCACGATGTCCATACCGCGTACTTTTGAAACTTTATCGTAATCGATTTCAGGGAAAATCAATTGTTCTTTAACACCTAGAGTGTAGTTACCGCGACCATCGAATGCTTTTTTAGAAACACCACGGAAGTCACGTACACGTGGAAGTGCGATTGAGATTAATTTATCCAAGAATTCATACATGCGGTCACCACGTAAAGTAACTTTTGCTCCGATTGGCATACCTTCACGTAAACGGAATCCAGCGATAGATTTTTTCGCTTTCGTTACTACTGGTTTTTGACCTGTGATAATTGTTAGTTCTTCTACAGCAGCGTCTAATGCTTTTGAGTTTTGAACAGCGTCACCAACACCCATGTTGATTACGATTTTCTCAACTTTTGGCACTTGCATAACTGATTTATAATTAAATTTGCTCATTAGAGCAGGAGAAACTTCATTTAAATATTTATCTTTTAGGCGGCTCATGTTTGTACCTCCCTTCTCATATTTCTAATTAGTCGATTACTGCACCTGATTTTTTTGCAACACGAACTTTTTTGCCATCTTCGATTTTGTAGCCTACGCGAGTCGGCTCGCCAGACTTAGGATCGATTAGCATTACGTTCGAAACGTGGATTGCAGCTTCTTGGCTTACAATACCACCTTGTGGGTTTAACTGGTTAGGTTTTACGTGTTTTTTAACGATGTTTACACCTTCAACAAGAACGCGATCTTGTTTAGGGAATGCGGCTAATACTACGCCTTCTTTACCTTTATCTTTACCAGTAATAACTTTTACCTTGTCGCCCTTTTTAACATGCATTTTGTGTCGCACCTCCTTGATTGGTACTGTCATGAAATTAAAGAACTTCTGGAGCTAGAGAAACGATTTTCATGAAGTTGCTATCACGTAATTCACGTGCAACAGGTCCAAAAATACGTGTTCCACGAGGTGATTTATCGTCACGGATAATAACGCAAGCATTTTCATCAAATTTAATGTAAGTACCATCTTTACGACGTACACCTGATTTAGTACGAACGACAACAGCCTTTACAACGTCACCTTTTTTGACAACGCCCCCTGGTGTTGCTTTCTTAACTGTACACACGACGATATCGCCGATGTTCGCAGTTTTGCGTCCAGAACCACCAAGTACTTTGATTGTTAATACTTCACGAGCACCTGAGTTGTCAGCAACTTTCATACGACTTTCTTGTTGGATCATTTAAGGTTACCTCCCTTCGGAATTGGTTTTCCGAAAATGTTATTAAATAATAACCGCTTTTTCTACGATTTCCACTAGACGGAAACGCTTAGTAGCTGAAAGTGGGCGAGTCTCCATGATACGTACGATATCACCGATTTTCGCTTCGTTTAATTCATCATGAGCTTTGAATTTTTTAGAGTACTTTACACGTTTACCGTATAATTTATGTTTTTTATAAGTTTCAACAAGAACAGTTACTGTTTTGTCCATTTTGTCAGAAACAACACGGCCTGTGTAAACTTTGCGCTGGTTACGCTCAGTCATACTTTCGAACCTCCTTTATCAGTTATTTGCACTGATTTCTCTTTCACGAATCACAGTTTTCATGCGAGCTATCGCTTTACGAACCTCACGGATGCGAGCTGTGTTTTCTAATTGACCAGTCGCCAATTGGAAGCGAAGGTTGAAAAGCTCTTCTTTCAGTGATTTCACTTTTAATTCTATTTCAGAAGTGGCAAGTTCACGAAGTTCATTAGCTTTCATTAGATTCACCACCAGTTTCTTGACGTTTAACTATTTTACATTTAACAGGAAGTTTATGTGATGCTAAGCGAAGTGCTTCGCGAGCGATCTCTTCAGATACACCAGCAATTTCAAACATTACTTTTCCTGGTTTTACTACTGCTACCCATCCTTCTGGAGAACCTTTACCGGAACCCATACGTACCTCTAGAGGCTTTTTCGTATAAGGTTTGTGCGGGAAGATTTTAATCCATACTTTACCGCCACGTTTCATGTAACGTGTCATTGCGATACGGGCAGATTCAATTTGACGGTTAGTAATCCAGCTAGCTGTTTGAGCTTGTAGGCCCCATTCACCAAATGTTACTTCTTTACCGCCTTTTGCTTCACCACGCATGTTACCACGGTGTTCACGACGATATTTAACGCGTTTTGGTAATAACATAATTATTTGCCTCCTTCCACAGAGTTCTTCTTCGTAGGAAGGACTTCACCACGGTAAATCCATACTTTAACACCTAATTTACCATAAGTTGTGTCAGCTTCTGCATGAGCATAGTCGATGTCAGCACGAAGAGTATGAAGTGGAACAGTTCCTTCGCTATAGTGTTCAGCACGCGCGATATCAGCGCCACCTAAACGACCAGATACTTGTGTTTTAATTCCTTTTGCACCAGCACGGATTGTGCGTTGGATTGCTTGTTTTTGAGCACGGCGGAATGAAACGCGGTTCTCAAGTTGACGTGCGATATTTTCAGCTACTAAACGAGCATCAAGATCAGCTTTTTTAATTTCTACAATGTTAATGTGTACACGTTTACCAGTTGTATCGTTTAAGTATTTGCGTAAGTTTTCTACTTCTTGACCGCCTTTACCAATAACCATACCTGGTTTCGCTGTGTGAATTGTAATGTTTACGCGGTTTGCAGCGCGTTCGATCTCTACTTTAGAAACTGAAGCTTCTTTTAAAGCAGATTCGATATATTTACGAATTTTGATATCTTCATGAAGTAAAGTCGCATAGTCTTTTTCAGCGTACCATTTTGACTCCCAGTCACGAATAATACCAACTCGTAATCCTATTGGATGTACTTTTTGACCCACGGATTAACCCTCCTTCTTCTCAGATACCACGATTGTAATGTGGCTTGTGCGTTTGTTAATTGCCGACGCACGACCTTGTGCGCGTGGACGGAAACGTTTTAATGTTGGACCTTCATCAACAAAGATTTCAGAAACAACTAAGTTATTTACATCTAATTCATAGTTATGTTCAGCGTTAGCAACTGCAGATTTCAACACTTTTTCAACGACTGGAGACGCCGCTTTTGGAGTATGACGTAAAATTGCAACTGCTTCACCAACTTGCTTACCTCGAATTAAGTCTACAACTAGACGTACTTTACGAGGAGCGATACGCACTGTGCGAGCGATAGCTTTAGCTTGTGTCATTTGAAATTACCTCCTCTCAAAATTAGCGTCTTGTTTTCTTGTCATCTGCACCATGACCTTTATAAGTACGAGTTGGTGCGAACTCGCCAAGTTTATGACCTACCATATCTTCTGTCACGTATACAGGTACATGTTTACGTCCATCGTATACAGCAATCGTTAATCCAACGAAATTTGGGAAGATAGTAGAACGGCGAGACCAAGTTTTAATAACTTGTTTTTTCTCAGAACCCTCTTGTGCTTCAACTTTTTTCATTAAGTGATCGTCGACAAAAGGTCCTTTTTTCAAGCTGCGACCCATTTAGGAACCTCCCTCCGTGACTCCACCACGGCTCTAATATCGAACCGTAGTATCATCACTTTATTTTTTACGACTACGAATAATTAACTTGCTAGTTCTATTCTTTTTCTTACGAGTTTTGTAACCAAGAGCCGGTTTGCCCCATGGTGTCATTGGAGATTTACGTCCGATTGGAGAACGTCCTTCACCACCACCGTGTGGGTGATCATTAGGGTTCATTACAGAACCACGAACAGTTGGGCGTTTACCTAACCAACGAGTACGACCCGCTTTACCAATGTGGATAAGTTCGTGTTGTTCATTACCAACTTGACCGATAGTTGCACGGCAAGTAGCTAATACTAAACGTACTTCACCAGATTGTAAACGAACGATTACATATTTACCTTCACGACCAAGTACTTGTGCAGAAGTACCAGCAGAACGTACTAATTGTCCGCCTTTACCAGGTTTTAACTCGATGTTATGGATTGTTGTACCCATTGGGATGTTAGCAAGTGGTAATGCATTACCTACTTTAATATCAGCATCTGGACCAGATACGATAGTTTGACCTACTTCTAACCCTTTTGGTGCTAAGATGTAAGTTTTTTCACCATCAGCATAGTTGATTAAAGCAATGTTTGCTGAGCGGTTTGGATCATATTCGATAGTGGCAACGCGTCCAGGAATGCCATCTTTCACACGTTTAAAGTCAATAATACGGTATTGACGTTTATGACCACCACCATGATGACGAACAGTAATTTTACCTTGGTTGTTACGACCAGCTTTGCGTTTTTTAGGAGCAAGTAAAGATTTTTCAGGTTTAGTTGCTGTAATTTCCGCAAAGTCAGATGACGTCATGTTACGACGACCATTTGAGGTTGGTTTATACTTTTTAATCGCCATGTGTTTTCCCTCCTTCTTTAATGTTCATTTAAATCCGTACGGACTATAAATTAAAAGATTTCGATTTCTTTACTATCAGCAGTTAATTTAACGATCGCTTTACGACGTTTGTTAGTGTATCCACCGAATTTACCAACACGTTTGAATTTACCTTTGTAGTTCATGATGTTTACTTTTTCAACTTCTACTCCAAAGATTTCTTCTACAGCGTCTTTTACTTCAGTTTTGTTTGCACGAACATCAACTTCGAAAGTATATTTTTTCTCAGCCATAAGCTCAGAAGAACGCTCAGTAATGACCGGACGTTTTAGTACATCACGTGCTTCCATTATCCAAGCACCTCCTCAACTTTTTCTACTGCAGCTTTTGTAAATACAACTTTATCGTGACCTAAAAGATCAAGAACGTTGATTCCATTAGCTGTTAAAACAGTTACACCAGGGATGTTACGAGCAGATAATGCTACGTTTTCATCTAATTCAGCAGTAACGAATAAAGCTTTTTTGTCTAAGTTTAAGTTACCTAAGATTGCTTTGAAATCTTTTGTTTTTGGTGCATCTAATTGTAATGCATCAAGGACAAGTAGATTTTGTTCTACAACTTTAGCTGATAAAGCAGATTTAAGAGCTAAGCGACGAACTTTCTTTGGTAATTTATAGCTATAGCTTCTTGGAGTTGGACCGAATACAGTACCACCGCCACGCCATTGTGGAGAACGGATAGAACCTTGACGAGCACGACCAGTTCCTTTTTGACGCCATGGTTTACGACCACCACCAGCAACTTCAGAACGGTTTTTCACTTTATGATTACCTTGACGTAGAGAAGCGCGTTGAGCGATTACTGCGTCGAATAATACAGCTTCATTTGGCTCAATTCCGAAAACTGAGTCGTTTAATTCGATTTCACCAACTGAAGCACCTGTTTGACTAAGTACAGATACCTTTGTCATTCCTGTTTCCTCCTTTCTTAAAGAGATTATTTAGATTTTACAGCTGACTTCACTGTAACTAATGCTTTTTTAGAACCAGGAACATTACCTTTAACAAGTAGTAAGTTACGCTCTGCATCAACTTTAACGATTTCTAAGTTTTGGATTGTAACTACATTTCCACCCATTTGTCCAGGTAATTTCTTTTGTTTGAATACGCGGTTCGGAGCAACTGGCCCCATTGAACCAGGACGACGGTGATAACGAGAACCGTGAGCCATTGGTCCGCGAGATTGTCCGTGGCGTTTAATTACACCTTGGAAACCTTTACCTTTAGTAACTCCAGTTACGTCTACTACATCGCCTTCAGCGAAAATTTCTACTTTGACTTCCTGACCAACTTCGTACTCAGCAACGTTTGCGTTACGGAATTCACGAATGAAGCGCTTAGGAGCAGTATTCGCTTTTGCTACGTGACCTTGTTCTGGTTTGTTTGAAAGCTTAACGCGCTTATCTTCAAAACCAATTTGGATTGCTTCGTAGCCATCAGTTTCAACAGTTTTCTTTTGAAGAACAACATTTGGAGTAGCTTCGATAACTGTTACAGGGATTAAATCTCCGTTTTCAGCGAACACTTGAGTCATACCGATTTTTCTACCTAAGATTCCTTTAGTCATTTGTCACACCTCCTGTGATATTTAAAAAGTTTCTATTTGTTTTTACCATTAAAGTTTGATTTCAATATCAACGCCAGATGGTAAGTCAAGTTTCATTAACGCATCAACAGTTTGTGGTGTTGGGTTAATGATGTCGATCAAACGTTTATGCGTACGCATTTCGAATTGTTCACGAGAATCTTTGTACTTGTGAACCGCACGAAGAATTGTGTACACAGACTTCTCAGTTGGTAACGGGATCGGACCTGATACACTTGCACCTGAACGTTTAGCAGTTTCCACAATTTTCTCAGCGGATTGATCTAGAACACGGTGATCATACGCTTTTAAACGGATACGAATCTTTTGTTTTGCCATTATTTTCCCTCCTTTTCGCCTATTTTCTAGACATTCTCCACGGAAATTTCCCACACACTCGCCATGGCAAAGCGGCCGGGTGTGTCGGCAACCTCCCGCTTCATCGCAGTCAAAGACCAACATTCAACATTATATACAATAAAAAAAGAATAAGCAAGGATTTTTGCTAAATTCTTTCTATTATTATGCTTCTATATTGTTTTTTAGCTAATCTTAACCTCAGTCGTTTTTCAGTATATAGAAGATGTCACATATAATCAATCGTTTTCCTTCAATTTTATACTGGTAATTTGAGTTAAGTTTCTTTGATTTATACAAATAATAAAAATTGGCTTCCTCGTTTTATAAGGAAGCCAACTATTTTATAGTACAAACATGATTGCCATCCATCCAAAAATAATTAAAGGAATGTTATAGAAAATAAAGGTTGGTACACATGAGTCCCAAATATGATTATGCTGCCCATCTGCATTTAACCCAGAAGTCGGACCAAGTGTTGAGTCTGATGCTGGCGATCCAGCATCTCCTAAGGCGCCGGCTGTTCCTATTAAAGCAATAATAGCTAAAGGACTTAAGTCTAACTCTAAAGACAATGGAACAAATATTGCTGCAATAATAGGGATTGTTGCAAAGGACGATCCGATTCCCATCGTAACGACTAAACCGATAATAAGCATTAGCAGAACAGCTAAGCTTATATTCCCATTTAGAATTGCTAATGTATTTTCAACAAGAGATTCTACATGGCCAGTTGCATTAATAACCGATGAGAATCCATTTGCAGAAATAATAACAAATCCGATAAATGCCATCATTCGCATTCCTTCTGATAGAATGACGTCCGCATCATTCCATTTTAGTGCACCTGTTACATACAACACTAATATTCCGGAAAGTGCAGCTATAATCATAGAATCTGTTGAGATTTGCACTAGTACTGCGACGACTAGCGCAAGAATTGTAAACAATATATTTCTAGCTTTTATTGTTACTTCAAATTTCTCTTCATTTACTTCATTATTATTATACTTTCTTGGTTTGCGATAAACAAAAAACGCAAGAATTAATCCAACCACCATCCCGAGCGCTGGTAATGCCATCGCCTTTGGTATATCAGACATTTGAATTTCAAGTCCTGCAAGTCCTATTTGTTTAGCTACTAAATCTTGATAGATAAACCCAAATCCGTACGGTAGGAATATGTACGGTGTTATTAAACCGAATGTTAAAATACACGCGATTAGACGACGATCTATTTCTAACATATTGAGAATTTTCAATATTGGTGGCACCAATAATGGAATAAATGCAATATGTATAGGTATTAGGTTTTGAGAAAAGATAGCCATTAAAAATAAGAAGATGAAGATAAGTGCTTTCACTAATCCTTTCTTATTCGATTCTCCATTTTTATTGACTAGACCTAAAATGTTATTTATTAAAAGTTCAGTAATACCCGTTTTAGAGATGGCTACTGCAAAGCTACCAAGTAAACCATAGCTAAGGGCGACTTCGGCTCCCTCACCGAGACCTCCATTAAAGGCTTCTATAGTATCAGTTATTGATAACCCAGCTGCCAACCCACCTATTACACCGCCAATTACTAGCGAAATTACTACATTAACTCGCATTAAACTTAAAACTAACATAACGACAACAGCTACAATAACTGCGTTCATAATTGCACCCACACTTTCATCTGCTAAATTGACAACGTGTTAAAGTGTAATTGGATTATTCTAAAAAGTCAATGGAAATAAAAATCGTTATAATCTTCGATACATTCGAAAAATTATAACGATTTTCTACTATTATTATAATGAACTTTTTACAACCCTTTTATAATATTGGATTGAAAGAATTGCAAAAATACCGTACAGCATAATATATAAGCCCATCGTTATTAATAATGGAGCAACTAATTCCGTGCCAAATAACCACCAGCCTGATTTAACGGCAAAATAACTGTGTAATAAACCGATCGCTAATGGAACACCAAAATTAAAGGCTTGCTTCGCATAAATTCCCTTTAAAATATCGTTTGTAGAAAAACCGATTTTACGTAGAATTTTGTAAGACTCTCTTTCATCCTCTGCTTCTGCCATTTGTTTAAAGTAAAGGATACTTCCTGTCGTTAGTAAGAAGGCTAATCCTAAAAAGGCTGTTACAAAAATGGTTAAGCCAAGTGAAGTAATATTACGTTTTCTTAGTTCTTCATAGGATGAAGGTTGAACAAAACGTTTACCTGTTTCTTGAAATAGCTCTTCTGCTTGTTTTATATCTTGTTTATTTTTTAGATTAATACCAATTTGTGCTGTATGTTTCTCATTTGTACTATTTGACTGAATTTCCTCAAACTTTTCATCTGTTACCACTATAACCGGACTTCCAAATGTTATCTGCTCCGATAACATAAAGTCTTCACGAATCTCTGTAATATACAAAGGTATCTCAGTTTCCCCTGCTTTTACTGTAATCTCTCTTTCGGCTTTAAGCGGTAATATCTCAGATAGGACGGTAGCATAGCTAGTAATGAACGCTTCATTATTTTTTAACGTTACGTTCGGTTCTATTTGCTGTAAATTACTCAAAGGCAAAACGGTTGTAAGTGATTCCCCCGTAAATACAAGATTATCATCTTCCAACTTCTCTGGAAGTAAATCTTTAATATTCAGTGTTACTTCGGATATTTCATAGCTATCTTTATCAAATTCAATCCCTGCAAGTTGTAGCTGATCCATAAACTCAGTTCCCTGATTATTCAATAAAATATAGTCATACGGAGAAGATTGTCTAGCATTCGTTCCTGAGGAATAATATGCAATATAGGATAAACTCATAATCCCTACAGCTAAACCTGTAAGGAGTGTAATTAAAGTAAGAGACTTCGAATTCCCTTTCATTCGATGCATAATAGGTGTTACTGCTAATACATCCGTTACCTTTAAATGTCCTTTTTTATTTGCGCGTATCGCATTCATAATTAGTGAAACTGAGTAACGGAAAAATAGAAATGTTCCTATTATAGTGGATGCCATTATAATAAGCATCTGTAAAAATAGGTTTTTAACTGTCCCTGTATCCTCAAGATCGAATAAAACGGTTGATTCGTAATATCCATAGGCGACTAGTAATAATCCTAATAGTCCCATGATTGCTTGGAAAATGCTAAAACGTTTTATGCGTTCGTCTGCTTGTTTTGCTGCACTGAACAAGGATAATAAAGAAACTCGTCGAACCATCCATATGAGCTGAAGTATAATAACTACTAAAAGAATAGCGAAAATAACTACTGACTGTTTAAGTGCTTCATTGGAAAATGTTAATTGAATCACCATATCAATTTCGAGCAACTTCATTAATATCATGGCAAATAAACGTGAGCTTAAAAAGCCTATTAGCATCCCTATACCGACAGCAAATACAAATAGTACAATATTTTCAAGTGCAATCAAACGAACTACTAAGCTCTTTGTCATTCCAATTAGCTGATATAATCCAATTTCTTTATTTCTTCTTTTCATAAAGAGTTGGTTTGCGTATAGTACAAACAATGTAATGATTACATATAATATATAGCTTGCAGCTCCAAAACCTGCAGAAGCTGTTCCACTTCGTTCTAATGCTTCAATGACACTCGGATTGTATTGTAGTGTAGTAAAGGAGAAACAAAGTGTCACACTAAAAATAAGTGCAAAGAAATATAAATAATATTGCTTAAGATTCTTTCGCATACTTCGAATAACTAAGCGACTAAGCGTCATAGCCGTCACCGCCTAGTACACTTTGAGTATTGATAATCTGTTGGAAAAATTGTTGTCTAGTTTTATCCCCTCTATAAACTTCTGTATAGATTGCGCCATCTTTTAAAAATAAGACTCGTGAACAGAAGCTCGCAGCTACAGAGTCATGGGTAACCATCATGATTGTCGCAGATTTTTGTTGATTTATTTTTTCTAAGTTCGTTAACAATGCTGTTGCTGATTTGGAATCCAATGCTCCAGTTGGCTCGTCTGCAAATACTAACGCAGGATTTGTAATTAATGCACGAGCCGCAGAAGTCCTTTGCTTTTGTCCACCTGATATTTCATTTGGATATTTATTTAAAATATCTGCAATTCCTAAAATTTCAACCAACTCTTTTAATCGGTTTTCTGCTGCTACTTTCGGCAACCTACTAATAGAAAATGGAAGTAAGATATTCTCTTTTACTGTAAGTGTGTCGAGAAGATTATAATCCTGAAATATAAAACCAAGCTGCTCTCGTCGGAATCTAGCTAAATCTTTTTCTTTCATGCCACTTAAACTTTGCCCGCTGATTTCTACAACTCCCTCAGTAGGATGATCGATTGAACATAAGACATTTAATAGTGTTGTTTTACCAGAACCTGATGGCCCCATAATTCCTACAAACTCACCCTTACTAACTTCTATATCAATTCCCTTCAACACTTCCTGTGCTGTAGATTTCTTGCCATATATTTTTCTAATTTTTCTACCAACTAATACAGACATTTGTTCCACCCTTTCTTTATCTGTATCCATTGTATATGTATAGCATTCTCTTTACCTCCGTTTAACATGACAAAAATAAATGGTAGGTGACAATTTTGTCATCTACCGATAATGTTTTGATATTCATTTTGCATTGGGAACCTTAAAGTGAATGTGGAGCCTTTATGTAACATTGAGTTAACAAATATCCCTATCCCTAATTTTTCCGCTGCATTTTGCGCTAAATAAAGACCCATCCCTGAAGATTGGACCGATTCTCGACCAATTGTTCCGGTATATGATTTTTGGAAAACTCGAGGAATATCCTCTGGGCTAATACCTATCCCATTATCCTCGAAATGTAGAAGTACATGTCCTGTATCGTCTATTTCCGTGAAAATATTAATTTCACTGTTTTTATGACTATATTTAATGGCATTTGAAAGGATTTGTCGCACAATAAAAGATAACCATTTTCTATCGGAAATAACTTCCTGATCTAATGCATCTGTTTGAAAACCAATTCCTTTTTCCATACACCATGTCTGAAACTCCCGAATCTCTTTGAAAATAATAGCCTTTAAAACGACCTTTTCTAATCGATTATCTTTTTCTATAGAAGCAAGTCTCGTATGATGTAGCTGTTGGTCTAATAATAAATGCGCTCTCATCCACTCATTTTCAAGTCTATTTCGAAGTTTTACATCTTCCACCTGTTCAATCATCAAGTTCATTGCAGTCAGTGGGGTTTTCATTTCGTGAACCCAAGCAAGCTGACCTTCCGTGTCCTCTAAATGTTTAACTTTCAAATGATTTATGAGAGCCTCATTCCGTTGAATGATTTTTTGAAATTCCTCAAAATATTTTTTTTGAAAAGGGGAAAGTGTAGTATTCTCCGAATTTAATGTTTCTCTTACATTCGATAAATTTCCCAGGAAATGAACTAATGCTTTGGTTTCCTTAAAATAACGCCATGCAAAGAATGCAGCAGCCAGCAATACCGTGACTATATTAAAATAACTAATTGATATTCCAGACAACCCTGAATCTAAAAAGAATACGGTATTAATAAATATTAACAGTGCAAGGATGAAAGAAATCCATGCCCAACGTTCTTTTAAAAACAATAAAAAAAGCATTCGTCACCTCTATAATGAAATCGCCATATAGCCTAATCCTTTTTTCGTTATTATTACATCTTTTAATCCTATCTCTTCAAGCTTAATTCTCAGTCGATTCACGTTAACTGACAGCGTATTATCATTCACAAATCTTTCATCATCCCAAAGTTTACGCATTAATTCATCTCTTGAAACAACCTTATTGACATGTTGTAACAGCAGTCTTAATATAAATAGCTCATTTTTTGTCAGGTCACATGAATTATTACCAACCATTACCGTGGCCTTGCTATAATCTACCGTTGCATTATTCCAACGTACTAATTCCGTCTCTTCTTCAGTGTAATCATATGTACGCCGTAAAATAGCTTGTACCTTCGCTAGCAATACATCCATATGAAACGGCTTCTGGACGAAATCGTCCGCTCCCAATTGCATAGCCATTACCATATCCATTGGATGATCCCTAGAAGATAAAAAAATGATAGGTACTTTTGAAATAGTTCGGATTTCTCTACACCAGTGGAATCCATCAAAAGCAGGTAGTTGAATATCTATAATGACTAACTGTGGTCTTTCATCAATAAAATAATCAATTACTTTTTGAAAATCAGGCGGTTTAATAACTTGCATATCCCAGCCTACAAAACGTTCCTGTATCATTTCAAAAATGGATTGATCATCTTCTATAACAAGCACTTTTGTATCCACTGTGATCACCTCTTCATTCAATTGTAACATTTGGATGTAAATGGATAAAAGAAAAGTGTATAACTAATTTTCCCTTTACAAATATAATCTCCGTCAGCTTATTTTTGAACGTAAGAATTTATGTTGTTGTTATATTATTATTAACGTTATCTTGCGTTAAATAGTATCTATAGCATCTTTTATAAAATAAAAAAACCAATTCATAGGCGTCCCTACGAATTGGTTTGGATAGCAAAATGCTAAATTATTTTTGGATAGAAGCTACTACTCCAGCTCCTACAGTACGGCCACCCTCACGGATAGAGAATTTTGTACCTTCTTCAAGAGCGATTGGAGAGATTAATTCTACGTTCATTTCGATGTTGTCACCAGGCATAACCATTTCTACGCCTTCTGGTAAGTTAATAACACCAGTTACGTCAGTTGTACGGAAGTAAAACTGAGGACGGTAGTTAGAGAAGAATGGAGTGTGACGTCCACCTTCTTCTTTTGATAAAACGTAAACTTCAGCTTTGAAAGTAGTGTGTGGAGTGATTGAGCCTGGTTTAGCTAATACTTGTCCACGTTGGATTTCTTCACGAGCAACACCACGTAATAATGCACCAATGTTGTCTCCAGCTTCAGCATAGTCTAATAATTTACGGAACATTTCTACACCAGTTACAGTTGTAGATTTAGCTTCTTCAGCAAGACCGATAATTTCTACTACGTCACCAACTTTAACTTGACCGCGTTCTACACGACCAGTTGCAACTGTACCACGACCAGTGATAGAGAATACGTCCTCTACTGGCATCATGAATGGTTTTTCAGTGTCACGTTCTGGAGTTGGGATATAGCTGTCTACAGCGTCCATTAACTCAACGATTTTTTCTTCCCATTCTGGTTCACCTTCAAGAGCTTTAAGAGCAGAACCTTTAATTACAGGAACATCGTCACCTGGGAAATCATATTCAGATAATAAGTCACGAACTTCCATTTCTACTAATTCTAATAACTCTTCGTCGTCTACCATATCACATTTGTTTAAGAATACTACTAAGTATGGTACACCTACTTGACGTGATAAAAGGATGTGTTCACGAGTTTGTGGCATTGGACCATCAGCAGCAGATACTACTAAGATACCGCCGTCCATTTGAGCAGCACCAGTGATCATGTTTTTAACATAGTCAGCGTGTCCTGGGCAGTCAACGTGTGCATAGTGACGAGATTCAGTTTCATATTCTACGTGAGAAGTATTGATTGTGATACCACGTTCTTTTTCTTCTGGAGCGTTATCGATATCAGCGTATGATTTAGCTGTACCACCCATTTTTTTAGAAAGTACTGTTGCGATAGCAGCAGTTAATGTAGTTTTACCATGGTCAACGTGTCCAATTGTACCAATGTTAGCATGCGTTTTCGAACGGTCAAATTTTTCTTTAGCCATTAGAGTTAGCCTCCTAATATGTGTTTTTATTATTTTTTATGTTATAACTGCTGGCTGAGAAAGGGCCCTTTTCAGCCAGTCAATCATAGCTTACAAATTATTTATACTTGATACAAGATGAAATTTCAATTATTCACCTTTATTTTTTTTGATGATTTCTTCAGCAATTGATTTCGGTACTTCTTCATAGTGATCGAATACCATTGAGAACACACCACGACCTTGTGTTGCAGAACGTAATGTTGTTGCATATCCGAACATTTCAGAAAGTGGAACCATTGCACGAACAACTTGTGCGTTACCGCGAGCTTCCATACCTTCTACACGTCCACGGCGAGAAGTGATGTTACCCATGATATCACCAAGATATTCTTCTGGAATTACTACTTCTACTTTCATTACTGGTTCTAAAAGAACAGGGTTACATTTAGAAGCTGCAGCTTTAAGAGCCATAGAAGCAGCGATTTTGAACGCCATTTCGTTAGAGTCAACATCATGGTAAGATCCATCATACAATTTCGCTTTGATGTCGATTAATGGGTAACCAGCAACTACACCGCGGTCAAGCGCGTCACGAAGACCTGCTTCAACTGCTGGAATGTATTCACGAGGTACAACCCCACCAACGATTGCATTTTCAAATTCAAAACCTTTACCTTCTTCATTTGGAGAAAATTCAATCCAAACGTCACCGTATTGTCCACGACCACCAGATTGGCGAGTGAATTTACCTTGTACTTGAGCCGAACCACGGAATGTTTCGCGGTAAGAAACTTGTGGAGCACCCACGTTAGCTTCTACTTTGAATTCACGTTTCATACGGTCTACAAGGATATCAAGGTGAAGCTCACCCATACCTGAGATGATTGTTTGACCAGTTTCTTGGTCAGTATGAGCACGGAATGTTGGGTCTTCTTCTTGAAGTTTTTGTAAAGCTTGACTCATTTTATCTTGGTCAGCTTTTGATTTTGGTTCTACAGATAAAGAGATAACTGGTTCTGGGAATTCCATAGACTCAAGGATAACAAGATTTTTCTCGTCACAAAGAGTGTCACCAGTAGTAGTATCTTTAAGACCTACAGCCGCAGCGATATCACCAGCGAATACTTTTGAAATTTCTTCACGAGAGTTCGCGTGCATTTGAAGGATACGACCTACACGTTCACGTTTACCTTTTGTAGAGTTTTGTACGTATGAACCTGAATCTAAGATACCAGAGTACACACGGAAGAATGTTAATTTACCAACATAAGGGTCAGTCATAACTTTGAATGCTAATGCAGAGAATGGTTCTTCATCGCTAGAGTGACGAACGATTTCTTCACCTGTGTCAGGATCTACACCTTTAATTGCTTCTACGTCTGTTGGAGCAGGTAGATAGTCAATTACTGCATCAAGCATTAATTGAACACCTTTGTTTTTAAACGCTGTACCACAAATAACTGGATAGAATTCTACTGATAAAGTTGCTTTACGGATACCAGCTTTTAGCTCTTCGATAGTGATTTCTTCACCAGCGAAGTATTTTTCCATTAGCTCTTCATCTAATTCGGCAACCGCTTCAATTAATTTCTCACGGTATTCTTCAGCTTGTGCTTTATATTCTTCTGGGATTTCACGTTCTTGGATATCAGTACCAAGGTCGTTACCATAGAAGATTGCTTTCATTTCAACTAAATCGATAATTGCTTCGAATTGATCCTCAGAACCGATTGGTAATTGAATTGGGTGAGCGTTTGCTTGTAAACGTTCGTGAAGAGTTTTCACTGAATACAAGAAATCCGCACCGATTTTATCCATTTTGTTAACGAATACGATACGTGGAACACCATAAGTTGTAGCTTGACGCCATACAGTTTCAGTTTGTGGCTCAACACCAGATTGAGCATCAAGTACTGTTACCGCACCATCAAGTACACGCAATGAACGTTCAACCTCTACAGTGAAGTCTACGTGTCCTGGTGTGTCAATGATGTTTACTCGGTTACCTTTCCATTGAGCTGTTGTCGCAGCAGAAGTGATAGTGATACCACGTTCTTGCTCTTGCTCCATCCAGTCCATTTGAGAGGCACCTTCATGAGTTTCACCGATTTTGTGAATCTTACCAGTGTAATAAAGGATACGCTCAGTTGTTGTTGTTTTACCAGCATCAATGTGAGCCATGATCCCAATATTACGTGTATTCTCTAGTGAGAATTCGCGTTTCATAGGAAATTTTCTCCTTCCATATTGGGTATAGACATTTTTTTGACTATATATTTAAATCTACGTACTAGTTTATCACCAGCACGTAGTCTAAATTACCAACGATAGTGTGCAAATGCTTTGTTTGCTTCTGCCATTTTGTGCATATCTTCGCGTTTTTTAACTGAAGCACCTGTGTTGTTAGATGCATCAAGGATTTCGTTCGCTAAACGCTCTTCCATAGTTTTTTCACCACGAAGACGAGAGTAGTTAACTAAATAACGAAGTCCTAATGTAATACGACGTTCTGGACGAACTTCAACCGGTACTTGGTAGTTAGAACCACCAACACGGCGAGCACGTACTTCAAGAACTGGCATTACATTATTTAATGCAGCTTCGAATACTTCGATAGGATCATTACCAGAACGTTCTTTAACTAATTCGAACGCACCGTATAAAATCTTTTGAGAAGTACCTCTTTTACCATCAATCATCATTTTGTTGATTAAACGAGTTACTAGTTTTGAATTATAAATTGGATCTGGTAACACGTCACGTTTGGAAACAGGACCTTTACGAGGCATGTGTTTTCCTCCTTTCAAATAATTATCTATTTATTTAAGTCAAATTATTTTTTCTCTTTTGGACGTTTTGTACCATATAGAGAACGTGATTGCATACGGCCGTTTACACCAGCAGTATCAAGAGCACCACGAACGATATGATAACGTACCCCTGGTAAGTCTTTTACACGTCCACCGCGAATTAATACAACGCTGTGTTCTTGTAAGTTATGACCTTCACCAGGAATGTAAGCTGTAACTTCGATTTGGTTTGTTAAACGTACACGAGCGTATTTACGTAACGCTGAGTTAGGTTTTTTAGGTGTCATTGTACCAACACGAGTACAAACGCCACGTTTTTGTGGAGAGTTAACGTTTGTTAAAGATTTTTTGAAACTGTTATACCCTCTATTTAACGCAGGTGAATTTGATTTCGTGATTTTAGATTTACGAGGCTTACGTACCAATTGGTTAATTGTAGGCATCGGTTTTTCCTCCCTTCGTTTCATTCATGTAATACCACACATCCAGGTGGTTCATTTTTTGGGTAAAAAACAAGTCTTTGTGAATCAACACAAAAACTAATGCATTGCAATTGCTACAACTGCAGCACCCACTTGAATGCCACAAGCTTTTCCAAGCTCTTTTTTCGACTCGACGAGATTCACTGGTACACCGACTTCTTTTGCAAGAAGGATTACTGGATCGGTTACTCGGGTTTCTGCATCAAGTGCAACGACAATCTCTTTAACTTGGCCAGCATTTATTGCTTTAATTGCTTGCTTTGTCCCTATGATTGTTTTACTAGCCTGCTTAACTTTTTCATAAGACATTTACATATCCTCCGAAGTACAGACAGTTAGTTAACTATCAACCTTAAGTATATTATCACTACACGATCAAACTGTCAATTATTTTTATAAAATTCCAAGGAGAGTATTTCTCCTTGGAATTCATTTTATTAATTATTCAGCTGAAGTAAGTTCTTCTTGTGCATCTACTCGGTCATCTTTAATACGAATTTGACGGTAACGTTGCATACCTGTACCTGCAGGAACAAGCTTACCGATAATTACGTTTTCTTTTAGACCAAGTAACTCATCACGTTTACCTTTAATTGCAGCATCTGTTAACACACGAGTTGTTTCTTGGAATGATGCAGCAGATAAGAATGATTCTGTTTCAAGAGACGCTTTAGTAATACCAAGAATAACAGGACGACATGTAGCTGGTACTTTACCACTTGTAATGGCATCTCTGTTTGCCTCAGTGAATTGGTGAATGTCCAGTAATGATCCTGGTAACAAATCAGTATCTCCAGCTTCAATTACACGAACTTTACGTAGCATTTGACGAACCATTACTTCGATGTGTTTGTCGCCAATTTCTACCCCTTGCATACGATATACTTTTTGTACTTCTTTTAGCAAGTATTCTTGAACTGTCGCAACATCTTTTACTTTTAAAAGTTGTTTTGGATCGATTGAACCTTCTGTCAAAATTTGACCAGGTCTGATTGTATCACCAATTTGAACTTTTAATCGAGCATTATAAGGCGCTTGATATTTACGAGTTTCAATTTCACCTTGAATTGTAAGCTCTTTTAAACCTTCACGAATCTCATCGATTTCTGTAACGGTACCTGTAATTTCAGAAATTACCGCTTGCCCTTTTGGATTACGAGCTTCAAAAATCTCTTGGATACGTGGAAGACCTTGTGTAATATCGTTACCTGCAACCCCACCTGTATGGAATGTACGCATTGTTAATTGTGTACCTGGTTCACCGATAGATTGTGCAGCGATAATACCAACCGCTTCTCCAACTTCTACCTCTTCACCAGTTGCAAGGTTGATTCCGTAACATTTTTTACATACGCCATGTTTTGTATTACATGTGAATGCAGAACGAATTGTTACTTCTTCGATACCTGCATCGATAATTTCACGAGCCGCATCTTGTGTAATTAATTGATCTCGTTCTAAAATTACTTCACCTGTTTCAGGATGACGAATTGTTTTCTTCGTATGGCGTCCAACAATACGTTCATCTAAACCTTCGATAATTTCAGTACCTTCTTTTAAAGCACCGATTGTAAGTCCACGATCAGTTCCACAGTCATCTTCACGAACAATAACATCCTGTGCAACGTCTACAAGACGACGTGTTAAGTAACCTGAATCGGCAGTTTTTAATGCTGTATCGGCTAGACCTTTACGAGCACCGTGAGTAGAGATGAAGTACTCCAATACTGTTAAACCTTCACGGAACGAAGATTTGATTGGAAGTTCGATAATTCGACCAGCTGGGTTGGCCATTAAACCACGCATACCTGCAAGCTGAGTAAAGTTTGATGCGTTACCACGGGCACCAGAATCACTCATCATGAAGATCGGATTCGTATTTGGTAAAGAGTCCATCAGTTTTGACTGAATTTCATCTTTAGCCGCTGACCAACTGGAAATTACACGGTCGTAACGTTCTTCTTCTGTAATAAGACCACGACGGAATTGAACGGTTACTTTATCTACTTTTTTCTGTGCTTCTTCTAAAATTTCAACTTTTTCAGGTAATACAACGATATCAGATACACCAACAGTAATACCTGCTTTAGTTGAATATTTAAATCCAAGGTCCTTCATGCGATCAAGCATTTTAGATGTTTCTGTAATGTGGAAACGTTTAAACACTTCCGCAATAATACTACCTAAGAATTTTTTACGGAACGGGCTAATAATTGGTGCTTGTTCAAAGTATTTTTTCAATACCGCTTTGCGTTTCGCATCAATTTTTTCTTGATCAGAAAGTGCACTGTAGCCTTCGCTAGCTTCCACTTCTTTAAGTAACTCATCATCAATTCTTAAATGAGTGAAATATTTTTCAGGTGTTTTTTGCTCTAAATTATAAGCCGTTGGTTCATTAATGTAAGGGAATGATTCAGGTAAAATTTCATTGAAAATAACCTTACCAACCGTTGTTAATAAGAACATTTCGTTTTGCTCTTTAGAGAATGTTTGGTTGTTTAATGAACTTGCTTTAATTGCAATTCGAGTGTGCAAATGAACATTACCTGTTTGATATGCAATTAACACTTCATTTGGTCCATAGAATACAGAACCTTCACCACGTGCATTTTCACGCTCAAGTGTTAAATAGTAGTTACCTAATACCATATCTTGAGATGGTGTAACAACTGGTTTACCATCTTTTGGATTTAGGATGTTTTGTGCCGCTAACATAAGTAAACGAGCTTCCGCTTGTGCTTCCGCAGATAAAGGAACGTGTACCGCCATTTGGTCACCGTCGAAGTCAGCGTTATATGCTGTACATACTAATGGGTGAAGACGAATTGCACGACCTTCTACAAGTGTTGGTTCAAACGCTTGAATACCTAGTCTATGCAATGTTGGTGCACGGTTAAGTAACACTGGGTGTTCACGGATGACATCTTCAAGAACGTCCCATACTTCGTTGTGCAAACGTTCTATTTTACGTTTCGCGCTCTTAATGTTATGAGCAAGGCCACGTTCAACAAGCTCTTTCATTACGAAAGGCTTGAATAACTCGATAGCCATTTCTTTTGGAAGTCCGCATTGGTACATTTTTAAGTTTGGACCTACTACGATAACCGAACGACCAGAATAGTCAACACGTTTACCTAGTAAGTTTTGACGGAAACGACCTTGTTTCCCTTTTAACATATGAGAAAGGGATTTCAACGGACGGTTACCAGGACCAGTTACAGGACGACCACGACGACCGTTATCAATTAGAGCGTCAACTGCCTCTTGTAACATACGTTTTTCGTTTTGAACGATGATGCTAGGTGCACCAAGATCAAGAAGTCGTTTTAAACGGTTGTTACGGTTAATAACACGACGATATAAATCATTTAAGTCAGAAGTTGCAAAACGGCCACCATCTAATTGCACCATAGGACGAAGCTCTGGTGGAATTACTGGAAGGACATCTAAAATCATCCATTCCGGTTTGTTACCAGAGTTACGGAATGACTCGATGACTTCAAGGCGTTTGATCGCACGAGTACGACGTTGACCTTGAGCAGTTTTTAGTTCTTCTTTTAAAACAGCAGTTTCATCTTCTAAATCAATTTGTTGTAGAAGTTTTTTAATAGCTTCTGCACCCATTGCAGCTTCAAAGCTATTTCCGAACTTTTCACGATATGCACGGTACTCTTTTTCAGAAAGAAGTTGTTTCTTTTCTAAACTAGTGCCAGCAGGCTCGATTACAACATATGAAGCAAAGTAAATTACTTCTTCCAATGCACGTGGTGACATATCAAGGATAAGTCCCATACGGCTAGGAATACCTTTAAAATACCAAATATGAGATACAGGAGCAGCCAATTCAATATGGCCCATACGTTCACGACGCACCTTAGCTCTTGTAACTTCAACACCACAACGATCACAAACTACACCTTTATAGCGTACACGTTTGTATTTACCGCAGTGACATTCCCAATCTTTTGTTGGTCCGAAAATACGTTCACAAAATAGACCGTCTTTTTCAGGCTTTAAAGTACGATAGTTGATTGTTTCAGGTTTTTTGACTTCACCATATGACCATGAACGGATTTTATCTGGTGATGCTAAACCAATTTTCATATATTCAAATTCATTAACGTCTATCAAGGAGCCTACCTCCCTTTAGTATAAGTCCTTTACCGACTCTTCCGAAGCTCGACATCAATTACAAAAGACAACTCTTTTGTATAAATAAATTTGTTAAATTATAGCTCATATTGTATCGGGTAAAGTTCAATTACCCGATACAATAACTATTATTCAAATGATTCTACTGTATCTTCTTCTTTTCCGTTATCAGGTAAGATGTTTAAAGCATCTGCTGGTTGAAGTTCATCCTCATCATCTAAATCACGAAGTTCAACTTCTTCATCGTTTACAGTTAACATTTTCACATCTAAACCTAAAGATTGAAGTTCTTTTATTAATACTTTGAATGATTCAGGTACACCTGGTTCAGGTACACTTTCACCTTTAACGATTGCTTCATAAGTTTTAACACGTCCAACAACATCATCGGATTTGATTGTTAAAATCTCTTGAAGTGTGTAAGCAGCACCATATGCTTCAAGTGCCCAAACCTCCATCTCACCGAAACGTTGACCACCAAATTGAGCTTTACCGCCAAGTGGTTGTTGTGTAACAAGTGAGTATGGTCCTGTTGAACGAGCATGTAGTTTGTCGTCAACCATGTGAGCAAGTTTGATCATATACATGATACCTACAGACACACGGTTATCGAATGGCTCACCAGAACGACCATCATAAAGGATCGTTTTACCATCACGGTTCATACCAGCCTCTTCCATTGTTTCCCAAACATCTTCTTCATTTGCACCATCAAATACTGGTGTAGCCATATGAAGACCTAAGTAACGAGCAGCCATACCTAAATGAAGCTCTAATACTTGTCCGATGTTCATACGAGATGGTACCCCAAGTGGATTTAACATGATATCAACTGGTGTTCCGTCTGGCATAAATGGCATATCTTCTTCAGGTAAAATACGAGAAATTACCCCTTTGTTACCATGACGTCCGGCCATTTTGTCCCCAACGCGGATTTTACGTTTTTGAACAATATAAACACGAACTAATTGATTAACACCCGGTGGTAGTTCATCTCCATCTTCACGATTGAAGACTTTTACATCAAGAACGATACCGCCTGCACCATGTGGTACGCGTAAAGAAGTATCACGAACTTCACGAGCTTTTTCGCCGAAGATTGCATGTAATAAGCGTTCTTCAGCAGTTAATTCAGTTACTCCTTTTGGAGTTACTTTACCTACAAGAATATCGCCATCACGAACTTCAGCACCTATACGAATAATTCCACGATCATCCAAGTTGCGTAGAGCGTCTTCACCAACGTTTGGAATATCACGTGTGATTTCCTCAGGTCCTAGTTTAGTATCGCGTGATTCTGACTCATATTCTTCAATATGAACAGATGTATAAACATCATCACGTACAAGACGTTCGTTCATAATAACAGCATCTTCATAGTTGAAACCTTCCCATGTCATGAAGGCTACGAGCACATTACGACCTAATGCAAGTTCACCTTTTTCCATAGAAGGACCATCAGCTAAAATATCTTTCGGTTTAACACGATCGCCAACTTTTACAATCGGACGTTGGTTAATAGACGTACCATGGTTTGAACGAGTGAATTTTTGTAGTTTATATTTTACTAATTCACCTTTAACCTCTTTGCCGTCAATTTCTTCAACTCGACGTACATGAATTGAACGTGCTTCAACATGTTCAACAATACCGTGATATTTATTAACTACTGCAGCTCCTGAATCACGTGCATTCACGTGTTCCATTCCAGTTCCAACGAAAGGCGCTTCTGGGTTTAATAACGGAACCGCTTGACGTTGCATGTTCGCACCCATTAATGCACGGTTTGAGTCATCGTTTTCTAAGAAAGGAATACATGCTGTCGCAGCAGATACTACTTGTTTTGGAGATACGTCCATGTAGTCAACACGATCTCTTTTGAAGACTGTGTTATCCCCACGGAAACGACCTAAAACTTCCTCGTTTGCAAATGAACCATCAGGATTTAATGGTGAGTTTGCTTGTGCAACGATATAGTTATCTTCTTCATCAGCTGTTAAATAGTCGATATGTTCCGTTACTCGACCTGTTTCAGGATCAACACGACGATATGGTGTTTCAATAAAACCAAATTTATTTACTTTTGCATATGATGAAAGTGAGTTAATTAAACCGATGTTTGGACCCTCAGGTGTTTCAATCGGACACATACGACCATAGTGTGAATAGTGAACGTCACGAACTTCCATACCAGCTCGCTCACGTGTTAAACCACCTGGCCCTAATGCAGAAAGACGGCGTTTATGTGTCAATTCAGCTAGAGGGTTTGTTTGGTCCATGAATTGCGATAACTGAGAACTACCAAAGAATTCTTTAATTGAAGCAATTACTGGACGAATATTAATTAATTGTTGCGGAACGATTGATGCCGTATCGTTAATTGACATACGTTCACGTACAACACGTTCCATACGAGACAATCCAATACGGAATTGATTTTGTAGTAATTCACCTACAGAACGTAAGCGACGGTTACCTAAATGGTCAATATCATCAGTATTTCCAACACCATGTAATAAGTTAAAGAAGTATGACATTGAAGCAATAATATCTGCTGGAGTTAAGTTCTTCACTTCTTCTTCAATATAGGCGTTAGAAATAATATTAATTTCTTTTTGCGCTTCATCGTTTGGAGCGAAAATTTTAATTGATTGAACAGTTACGTCTTCCTCTAATACACCACCAACTTGTGATAATGTGCGGAATCCAATGCCTTTTTCTAAATAAGGGATTATTCGGTCTAGATTACGACGATCAAGAACTGTTCCTTTTTCAGCTAAAATTTCTCCTGTTTCAGGATCAACAAGCGTTTCAGCGATCGTTTGGTTAAATAAACGATTTTTAATGTGTAGCTTTTTATTCATTTTATAACGTCCAACATTCGCTAAATCATAGCGTTTAGCATCGAAGAAACGTGAATATAGTAAGCTTTTTGCGCTTTCTACTGTCGGCGGTTCTCCTGGACGAAGGCGTTCATAAATTTCTAATAATGCTTTTTCCGTACTGTCCGTATTATCTTTTTCTAGGGTATTACGTAAGTACTCGTTGTCCCCTAAGATATCAATAATTTCTTGGTCAGAACCGAAGCCTAAAGCTCGAAGTAATACTGTTGCCGGAAGCTTACGAGTACGATCAATACGAACATAAACGATATCTTTCGCATCAGTTTCATATTCTAACCATGCACCGCGGTTTGGAATTACCGTAGCACCAAAACCTTTTTTACCGTTTTTATCCGTTTTGTCATGGAAATAAACGCTTGGTGAACGAACTAATTGTGAAACGATAACGCGTTCGGCACCATTGATTACAAATGTACCTACTTCCGTCATTAATGGGAAATCACCCATAAAGACATCTTGCTCTTTTACTTCATCTGTTTCTTTGTTATGAAGACGCACCTTTACGCGCAATGGCGCAGCATAAGTAACGTCGCGTTCTTTACATTCATCGACATCATATTTAGGTTCACCTAAAGTGTAATCGATGAATTCAAGTGATAGATTGCCTGTAAAATCTTCGATTGGCGAAATGTCACGGAACATTTCACGCAATCCTTCTTCAAGGAACCACTCATAAGATGCTGTTTGAATTTCGATTAAATTCGGAAGCTCCAGCACCTCTTTAATACGCGCAAAGCTTCTACGCTGGCGGTGTTGTCCGTACTGAACTAGTTGACCTGTCAACTTATTCACCCCTCATTAAAGCGATAATAGGTCTTTGCAAAACCATCCAAATAGTGTATGATTTCGAAAGACAAAAAGAAAACGAGTCTTTTCTTAGATCTCATTTTCGGTTAAACTAAACTTATTCATGGGAAGTATAACCATCAAATTCTGGTTACATACAAAAGGGCATACTCCCACAAAATAATATTTTTGCATTTTATTATGTTATCACAGGCGATTTGTCAAGTCAATATTTTATACATATCTTCCTTATTTTTTCGCCTTTATAATCCAGTACCCTTTTTTCTTCTCCACTACTTCAACTTCGGTAAATTTTTCTTCTAAATGAGCAACTGTGGATGGTGCTCCCTGTTTCTTTTGAATGACAACCCACAATTCACCGTTTGATACTAGTTTTTCATAAGCGCCATCGTAAAAGCGGAATATCGTTTCTTTTCCAGCTCTTATTGGCGGATTGGTTAATATTGCGGCTGCGTTGACGTCTGCTTCAACAGCTGATACGCCATCACTTTCAAAAATACGTACATTTTGAATCCCGTTAGTTTGAGCGTTTTTTTGTGCAAGTGCAATCGCTCTTTCGTTAACGTCCATCATGTAAATTGTTCGTTCGGGATGTTCTTTTGCAATTGCCAACCCTATCGGACCATAACCGCATCCAATATCCATCACAACTCCATCTACTTCAGGCATTACAAAAGTTTCTATTAAAGTACGGGATCCAAAATCTACTTCGCTTTTACTGAATACACCAGCATCCGTTTCAAATCGAAACTCGTGCCCAAGTAAATTAAAGGTCCAATGACGTGGCTTACTTTCTGTTTGAGGCTTTTTCGAATAATAATGTTCAGACATAGACATTTATACGCCTCCCTAGGAGAAATGAAGAAAGCTCGCCGATTAGGACGAGCTTTTTAGTGATTGCAAAAGTCATTAATAAACCTTTGCAACCACTTTTAAATACCTTCGTTATGAAAGTGAAATTATTTAACTTCTACAGAAGCGCCAACTTCTTCGATTTTAGCTTTGATATCTTCAGCTTCTTCTTTAGAAACGCCTTCTTTTAATGGTTTTGGAGCGTTGTCAACTAATTCTTTAGCTTCTTTTAAGCCAAGACCAGTGATTTCACGTACTACTTTGATAACTTTGATTTTTTGATCACCAGCGCTAGCTAGTACTACATCAAATTCAGTTTTTTCTTCAGCAGCAGCAGCACCTGCGCCACCTACTACCGCTACAGGAGCAGCAGCTGTTACACCAAATTCTTCTTCAATTGCTTTTACTAAATCGTTTAACTCAAGAACTGTCATCTCTTTGATAGCTTCTAAGATTTGCTCTTTGCTCATTATAATTTCCTCCTATTGGATATATGATAGTTTTTAGGCCGTTTGCCTAATGTTAGATTGTAACTTTAAGCACTTATATGAATTAAGCACCTTGTTCTTCTTTTTGATCTGCAACTGCTTTTGTTGCAAGCGCGAAGTTGCGCATTGGAGCTTGAAGTACTGATAAAAGCATAGAAAGTAGACCTTCGCGTGATGGAAGTTCTGCAAGTGCTTTAACATCTTCAGCTGAAGATACAGTGCCTTCGATAATACCAGCTTTAATTTCAAGCGCTTCGTTTTTCTTAGCGAATTCGTTGATAATTTTAGCTGGAGCTACTACGTCTTCGTTTGAGAACGCGATAGCGTTTGGTCCAGTTAACGCTTCGTTAATACCTTCTAAACCAGCGATTTCTGCTGCGCGACGAGCTAAAGTATTTTTGAACACTTTGAACTCAACACCAGCTTCGCGAAGTTGTTTACGAAGTTCAGTAACTTGAGCAACAGTTAGACCACGGTAGTCAACTACTACTACTGAAGAAGCAGATTGAAACTTCTCAGCGATTTCTTGTACTACTACTTTTTTTGATTCGATTGCTGTACTGCTCATTTTGACACCTCCTATTAGAATGTCATTTATACCGACAAAAGAAAAGCCTCTATGCCGTATAGACACAGAGGCAGAAAGTCATCATCTAAAAAGAATCTGATTTCCGATGTCCTCGGTAGGATCATTAAGTGTCTAAGCACCCCTACTGTCTACGGTACAAATGGATGATTCACAACAGCATCCATCTTACCAAAGAAGCGGATGGTTGTCAACTATATTCTCATGGAATTAGTTAAACAAATATATTATTTAACAACTACACTCGTAGAATCAATTTTCACTGATGGTCCCATAGTTGTAGTTACGTTTACAGATTTCATGTAAGTACCTTTAGCTGCTGCAGGTTTCGCTTTTTGAACTACGTCAAATACAGCTAAGAAGTTTTCAACTAATTTTTCAGTTTCGAATGAAACTTTACCGATAGGCGCATGAATAATACCAGCTTTATCAGCACGGTATTCTACTTTACCAGCTTTAATTTCGTTGATAGCTTTCGTTACGTCAAAAGTAACTGTACCAGTTTTAGGGTTTGGCATTAAACCTTTAGGTCCTAATACACGACCAAGTTTACCAACTTCACCCATCATGTCTGGTGTTGCTACGATAACATCAAATTCAAACCAACCTTGTTGGATTTTGTTGATGTATTCAGCATCGCCTACATAATCAGCACCTGCTGCTTCTGCTTCTTTAAGTTTTTCACCTTTAGCGAATACTAATACACGTTGAGTTTTACCAGTTCCGTTTGGTAGTACTACAGCACCACGGATTTGTTGGTCATTTTTACGAGTATCGATACCAAGTTTGAAAGCTACTTCAACTGTTGCGTCAAAGTTAACTGTGCTTGTTTTTTGAGCTAAAGCGATTGCTTCTTCAGCTGCATATAATTTCGAACGGTCAACTAATTTCACTGCGTCTTGCAGTCTTTTACCTTTTTTTGCCATTTTATATTTTCCTCCTTGATTGTGGTTGTAGCGGATAATCCTCCCACGAATAGAGGTTGCGAGTTCCAAAGAACCTAACGCAACCTCATTTACAAAAGCCTTCATCATCAAGTGTTTCGGGAATTAGTCTTCGATAACAATACCCATGCTTCGTGCTGTACCTTCAACCATTTTCATAGCCGCTTCTACAGATGCAGCATTTAGGTCAGGCATTTTTTGTTCTGCGATTTCGCGAACTTTATCACGTTTAACCGTTGCAACTTTTTTACGGTTTGGTTCACCAGATCCAGATTGGATACCTGCTGCTACTTTAAGTAATACTGCCGCAGGTGGCGTTTTTGTAATAAAAGTGAAAGAACGGTCTTCAAACACTGTAATTTCAACTGGAATAATTAAACCAGCTTGATCAGCTGTACGTGCGTTGAACTCCTTACAGAATCCCATGATATTAACACCTGCTTGACCTAGTGCAGGACCAACCGGTGGCGCTGGGTTTGCTTTACCAGCAGGGATTTGAAGTTTTACGATTTTAATAACTTTTTTAGCCACGAGACACACCTCCTTAAGTCCGTGATGTGGTAATTGGGTTTCCCCTCCCACTCAATATCTGTTTGTCAGCAATTTGCCGATAACATTACTATTCATGCAAACTATCCTTTGGACAGTCTGACCTATGAAATGATATCACTTTTAAAACATATTAGCAAGTAAAATATTTGAATCGTTTACTCCCAAATTTATACCTATATTTTTTGTATTTGTTCGAAGTCCAATTCCATCTTTGTTTCACGGCCGAACATGTCAATGGTAACTTTTACTTTACCTTTATCCGCATCAACTTCTTCGACTTTCCCTTGGAAGTGAGCAAATGGTCCATCTAAAACCTCAACAAGCTCACCAACAGTTATATCAATTTCACCAACTGTTTTCTTCGTCATACCCATTTGACGAAGTAGTCGATCTGCTTCCTCAGGTAATAACGGTGTTGGTTTCGCTCCGCCACCCGAAGAACCGATAAAGCCTGTAACACCAGGCGTATTACGAACAACATACCAAGATTCATCCGTTAAAATCATTTCAACTAACACATATCCCGGAAATACTTTGCGCATTACTGTACGTTTTTTACCGTCTTTCAAATCCGTTTCTTCATGTTCAGGAACGATTACACGAAAGATATTATCTTGCATGCCCATTGTTTCAACACGTTTTTCTAAATTTGCCTTCACTCGGTTTTCATAACCTGAATAAGTATGAACTACATACCACTTTTTCTCCATAATCAGCAGGACTAAGCGTCCGTTCCTCCTTTACATATACGAAATTCGTATATCGATACTATTTTTTAAATACAGTCTCTCTTTAAATATTATAAAACAAATGAAAAAAACCCGTTAATCTTTGTGACGGGCTATTTCAAAATATTCATATTAACATCATTATAACGCAAAGTACCAACGAACTAAACTCGAAATTCCTAAGTCAACTAGCATGAAGAATATTGCAAAAAATATTACAGTTGAAATAACGACTACTGTATATTTCGTAAGCTCTTTACTTTTTGGCCAGCTAGTTTTTCTCATTTCTGACATTACATCATGGAAAAATTGTTTTATCTTGCCCATTACAGCTTAACCTCCGAACAAATCGTCTATTCTATGTGTTTACTATTTCAACTATTCACTCTCAATAATTGAATATAATTTATCATTTCGTTTGTTTGTGTAAAGTATGCTCATTACAATGAGCACAAAACTTCTTTAGCTCAAGACGTTTTGTTGAATCCTCTTTATCTGGGAACGAATAATTTCTCGACCCACATTTTTCACAACTCAATACGACTTTTTTTGCCATATATAATCACTCTTTTTTTGCGCAGGATGTCTTATAAAGACTATCATCTAAAGTACTTCGTGTCAACATTCTGTAAAATCAAACGAATTACTTTGAATCAATTTCTAAATGCCTTTCAAGCTTTCTTTTAACTCGTTGGAGTGCGTTATCAATAGATTTAACATGACGATTCAATTCTTCAGAAATCTCGTTATAGGATTGTCCATCTAAGTATAATGCTAAAACCTGTTGTTCTAACTCACTTAGTATTTCGCCAATTTTTTCTTCTAGATGCGAATACTCTTCACGGTGAATCATTAAATGTTCAGGGTCTTCAGATTCTGTAGATGTTATAACATCTAATAAAGTCCTATCAGACTCTTCATCATAAATTGGTTTATCAAGAGAAACATAGGAATTTAACGGGATGTGCTTTTGTCTCGTCGCCGTCTTGATAGCAGTAATGATTTGGCGGGTGATACACAGTTCAGCAAATGCCCGAAATGAAGAAAGCTTGTCCCCCTTAAAATCTCGTATCGCTTTATATAAACCTATCATTCCTTCTTGAATTATATCTTCCTTATCTGCTCCGATTAAAAAATAGGAACGTGCCTTTGCTTTCACAAACAATCGATATTTCGTAATTAAATAATCTAACGCATCTGTACTACCTTGATGTACTAATTCAATCAGTTGTTCATCAGTATGATCCTCAAATCGCTGTAACACTTGTGTTTGATTACTTTTTAGCAACGGCCTCACCCCAAACGCATGAATCGTTTTTAGAATCAGTATAACGGAATTGGAAAATATCGGTCAATGAGTTATTTCAAACCTCGTCTCCATTTCTCAAATTCTATTGCAATTTCCTTTGGCAAAGAAATTCTACTAGCCGGCTTCTCTTCTTGCTTCATTTTTACTTCTGAGGAGATTTGGGACTGTATAATTTGCATCTCAATTTCTAGTTCTCTTGCAGATTTTCTTAGAGCACCTTGACCAAAAATTACATTTTGTTCGGTCATATCAGAGGTAGCAACATAAATTTGTATTTTACGACCTTTTAATTCATTTGTTAGTTTCTCAATTCTTTCATCGGCAGTTTCATTTTTTCTTGTATAGATCACTTCAACCGAATTTTGTATATATGTTTGTTCAATGCCAGGTACTAAATGGGCGTCAAAAACAACAATTACTCTCCAGCCCATTGCCGCTTTGTATTCCGCCATAAGATCGAGCAATCGGTTTCGTGCCTCTTCAAAACTTTTATCACGGAGCGGACGTAATTCCTTCCAAGCGCCAATTATATTGTAACCATCAACTAACAAAATGTTTTGCATAGGAACTACTTATCCAATCGTTCTTGTCTTTTACGAAATACTTCGTACATTAACAGGCTTGCTGCTACCGAAGCATTTAAAGATGTAACATGACCGATCATTGGCAAATGGTATAAAAAATCACATTTCTCTTTAAGCAATCTACTCATTCCGCGCCCTTCACTACCGATGATAATAGCTAGGGGTAAAGTGGCATCCATCTTACGATAATCAACTGACCCTTTCGCATCTGTTCCTGCAATCCAAATACCTCGGTCCTTTAGCTCATCTACCGTTTGGGCTAAATTCGTTACTCTCACAACTGGAACGTGCTCAATAGCCCCTGTTGATGCCTTGGCAACAACCGCTGTTAATCCAACCGCTCTTCTTTTTGGAATAATTATACCATGAACACCTATTGCATCTGCAGTTCGCATAATAGACCCTAGATTATGAGGGTCTTCTAGCTCATCTAATATTAAAAAGAATGGATCTTCGTTTTTTGCTTTCGCAGCTTCAAACAAATCATCTAATTCTGCATAGTTATAAGCTGCAACAGAGGCAACAATGCCTTGATGGTTAGCATCCGTTAATTGATCCACCTTTTTTTTAGGTACAAATTGGACAAGTACGCCACGCTCTCTCGCTAAATCAAGAACTTCATTAATCCCCGTTTTCTTAACACCTTCTGCAATCCACAATTTATTTATTTCTCGGCCTGAGCGAAGAGCCTCTAAAACAGGGTTTTTTCCAGCTATCATTTCATTATTTTGTTCAGTCATGTTGATGCCCCTTTCGATTGCTCGACAATTTCGATTGCGTATTCAATCACATGATTCACGCGCTCCATCTGCTTTGTTAAAAATAAATAACCCAAAACCGCTTCAAATCCCGAACTATTTCGATACGTTTGGACGTCTGTATTTTTTGGTACAGATCCTGACTTTGCATTTCTCCCTCTTTTAAAAACGGCTAATTCCTCATCTGTTAAATATTCTTCATCAATTAATCGGTGGACAACCATTGATTGGGCTTTCGCCGAAACATAATGAGTAGCCTCTTTATGCAAATGATTCGGTTTTGCTCGTCCAATCATAAGGAGATGTTCTCGAACCTTTTGTTCAAGAACAGCATCTCCCATATATGCTAGTGCTAACGCATTTAGTTGCTTGACATCTTCTATTCGCAATTGCGACATATTAGAGACCTCGTTTCCAGCGTGTTCCTTGACGAGTGTCTTCTAGGACGATATTCATTTCGAGAAGCTTGTCACGTATTTCATCTGATTTGGCAAAGTCACGATTTTTTCTCGCCAAATTGCGCTCTTCAATTAATGCTTCAATCTCTTCATCTAACAATTCGTTGTCCGCATTAAACTGAACACCTAACACGCCGCCAAGCTGATCAAAGGTTTCTACGAAGGCCTTTAACACTCGTTCCTCCGTATTTTTTTCATTTAAATACGTGTTCGCAATTCGTGCTAATTCAAACAATGCAGAGATAGCATTAGCCGTATTAAAGTCATCATCCATCGCTTCTTCAAATTGAGCCTTTACTTTTGCAACTTTTTTTAACCACTCGTCGCCATTTTCTGATAAGTCCGTTGTCGCAGTTAGTCTATGTTGAACATTTGAATAGGCAGTACGTAATCGTTCTAACCCCGCTTTTGCAGATTCTACTAGGTCTTGTGCAAAGTTAATTGGGTGACGGTAATGTACGGATAACATAAAGAATCGCAATACTTGCGGATCTAGTTGCTGACGTATGTCATGTACTAATACAAAATTGCCAAGGGATTTTGACATTTTTTCATTATCAATATTAATATACCCATTATGCATCCAATATTTTGCGAAAGTCTTTCCTGTATAGCTTTCAGATTGTGCAATTTCATTTTCATGGTGAGGGAATGTTAAGTCTTGACCACCTGCATGGATATCAATTGTATCTCCTAAATGCTCTCTTGCCATGACAGAACATTCAATATGCCAGCCAGGACGTCCTTCTCCCCATGGGCTTTCCCATTTAATCTCACCAGGCTTCGCCGCTTTCCATAGTGCGAAATCTAACGGATCTTCTTTCTTCTCACCAGCTTCAATTCTTGCACCTACTTTTAAATCATCGATGGATTGATGACTTAATTTCCCGTATCCATCAAATTTACGAGTACGATAGTATACATCACCTTGTGATTCATAGGCATAACCTTTGTCAACTAACACTTTAATAAAATCGATAATATCGTCCATGTGATTCGTTACACGAGGATGGACATCCGCTTTTTTACAGCCAAGTGCTGTAATATCTTCAAAATACGCATGGATAAAACGCTCTGTTAATTCGAATACTTCTTCTCCTAATTCGTTGGCAGCTTTAATAATTTTGTCATCAACATCAGTAAAATTTGATACATATTTAACATCGTAGCCTTTATATTGGAAGTAGCGTCTAACTGTATCATAGACGATGACAGGTCTTGCATTCCCTATATGAATGTAGTTATATACTGTTGGACCACATACATACATTTTCACTTTTCCTTCTTCAAGCGGAACGAATGGCTCCTTCTGTCGTGTCAAAGAGTTGAATATTTGGATAGTCATTAAACTTTCTCTCCTTTTTTAACGTATAATCCATAACGAAAGGTTCATATAGTTAGCGGTAAAAAATAAAACGCCTCTATCATTTTTTTAAAATGACAGAGACGCCTATACACAAATTGCGCGGTTCCACTCTGATTGAAAGCATAATTAGCCTTCCTCTCATAAGTCCAGTAACGAGAACTACCCGACTCGCCTACTAATGCTTCGGCAAAGTGCTCAAAGGTGCATTTCTGTAAAATAGAGGTTTAGGTCACTTTCAGCCGATGATGACCCTCTCTTTGAAACATATTTTACGTACTTCTCCTTCTCAACGCTTTTTACATTTTTACATGCTTTATATATTAACGAAATAGACTTTCAAAATCATTTGAACTTTTTTGTAAGTTCATTTTACAACATGGTCATTAAAAGTCAATTAATTCTAATTTGCAAACTTTGAAACCCGTTCAATGGCTTTTTCTTTTCCGATTAAAGCAATAGCATCTGCTAATTCAGGACCATGCATTTGCCCAGTAGTCACCACGCGGATTGGCATAAATAAGTTTTTCCCTTTATGGCCAGTTTCCTTTTGAACGGCTTTAATCGCCGCTTTAATAGATGGTGCATGGAAGCTTTCAAGCGCTGTAAGTTGAGCTTTAAAAGAAGCCATTACTTCAGGAACTTGTTCACCCGCTAGAACTTCTTTTGATTCCTCATCATATTCAATCTCATCTTTAAAGAATAGGCTTGATAATTCAACGATTTCCGCACCAAAGCTCATTTGATTATGGTACAAAGCGATAAGGCCTGTTGCCCAAGCTTGTTGCTCTTCAGAAAGTTCTTCCGGAAGCAAGCCAGCTTTTTGTAGATGTGGTAAAGAAAGTTCAACTACTTGTTCTAGAGGCAATTTTTTAATGTATTGATTGTTCATCCATGTTAGTTTATTTTTATCAAACATAGAAGGTGATTTCGAAAGACGTTTTTCATCGAACATTTCGATAAATTGTTCTTTCGTGAATATTTCTTCTTCCCCTTCTGGAGACCAGCCCAACAGCGCAAAGAAGTTAAACATCGCTTCTGGTAAATATCCAAGGTCTTTATATTGAGAAACAAATTGAATAATCGATTCATCACGTTTTGATAATTTTTTATGATTTTCATTTACGATTAATGTCATATGACCGTACTGTGGATAATCCCAGCCAAAAGCATCAAAAATCATCATTTGTTTTGGTGTGTTTGATAAATGCTCTTCCCCACGGAATACATGTGTAATATCCATAAAGTGATCGTCTAATACTACAGCATAGTTATAAGTTGGGATACCATTTGCTTTTACAAGTACCCAGTCACCGATATCTTTTGATTCGAAGGTTACATCTCCACGCACTAAATCAGTGAAGCGGTAAGTTGTGTTTTCAGGAACACGAATACGAATAGTATAAGGAATTCCTGCAGCTTCTTTTTCGGCTACTTGCGCTGATGTTAAATGACGGCATTTTCCATCATAGGTTGGAGCTGCAACACCTTTTGCTTTTTGTGCCTCACGAGAAGCTTCTAATTCTTCCGTTGTACAGAAGCATTTATAAGCAACCCCGCGCTCTAACATCTCTTCAGCGTGTTTTTTATAAATATCTAAACGCTCCATTTGTCGATAAGGTGCATATGGACCACCAATATCAATTGATTCATCTGGAATAATACCTAGCCAACGTAAATTATCTAGCTGAGATGCTTCTCCCCCCTCAACATTACGCTCGATATCAGTATCCTCAATACGAACAATAAATTTACCATTGTGATGTTTTGCAAATAAATAGTTGAATAACGCCGTGCGCGCACCGCCAATGTGTAAAAAACCAGTTGGGCTCGGTGCATAACGAACGCGAACTTCCTTCGTCATATATATGTGCCTCCTAATTCGTAAATAACTTTGCTAATTTTACCACTGTGATGTCCTAAATGAAAGAGAGCGTCATTACCGCTTTTTTGAATTTTTTTATTTTTTTATTATAAGGATCGTTGCCATTGCTGCAATTCCTTCTTCTCGCCCAGTAAATCCTAGTTTTTCAGTTGTTGTCGCTTTAACATTTACTTGTGAAGGATCGGCCTTCAGCAACTGGGCAATGCTATTTCGCATTTGCTCAATATAAGGAGCTAGTTTGGGGCGCTGAGCCATAATCGTGCAATCTACATTGCCGAGAATATACCCTTTTTCCTCAACAATTTTCCAAATATGCTCTAATAACTTTGCACTGTCTGCATCTTTAAAGGCTGGATCTGTATCTGGAAAATGATGCCCAATATCTCCCTCACCAATTGCACCAAGAGCCGCGTCAGTTACAGTATGTAATAACACATCCGCATCAGAATGCCCTAGTAACCCACGATCATGAGGAATTGTAATACCACCTAAAATTAGGGGACGTCCTTCTGCAAATGCATGTACATCGAATCCTTGTCCTACTCGAAACATATTATTCAGCTGCTTATTATATAGACCTCCAAATCATTTTGAACTGTCTATTTTTAATGCAGCTTTCACCATCCTTTTTTAAATTTACCAATTCATATATTAACATATTTCCCATTCTGATGGATTGTAACATCCTTTCTTGTAACCGAAAAATAAAAAATCTCGTCACCTTTAAATTAGACGAGATTTTTACCTTTTAATCTATTTGAGTTTCCCTACGTTTTTTGAGTATTGCCTCACCAAGCATTAAGTCTTCTTTTGTTGTCATTTTTATATTATCGTAAGTACTTTCGACGATATGTACTTTATGACCTAAACGTTCTATTAACATTGCTTCATCGGTGCCTAAAAATCCTTCTTTCTCAGCATCGTCTTCAGCTTGTGCTAGTAACGAAAAGCGAAATGCCTGTGGTGTTTGAATCATCCACAAAGAGTCGCGATCAACCGTTTCAACAATCACATTGTTTATTACTTTTTTCATCGTATCCTTCGCTCGCACTCCCGCAATAGCAGCACCTTTTTCTTGTGCAGTTAAAGTCAGCTTGCGAATAATAGGCAAAGTAATAAAAGGTCTTGCTGCATCGTGTACTAAAACAATCTCCACTCGGTCCATTTCCTTAATACACGCATGAACAGAATGTTGTCGCTCTAGCCCACCGTTTGGTAAACCCTTCACCTTTGTTATCGCAAAACGATTAAGAAGCTCTTTAATATAGCTTCGCTCCTCAGGTTTAACAGCCAACCAAATCCCTGTACAATTTTCATCCTGTTGGAATACCTCTAATGTATGAATCAAAATTGGCTTATCTTCAAGTAGTAAAAATAATTTATTTTGATCTGCGCCCATTCTTTTTCCACTGCCAGCAGCGGGTAAAACGACTTCATAATTCACAGTACCACTTCCTAACTCTATCAAACACAACGATACATTAAGCTACTTGTTCATCTTTAGGTTTAGCAAATATCATTCTACCTGCTGAAGTTTGCAATACGCTTGTTACCGTTACTGTAATGGATTGACCAATATAGCTACGGCCACCCTCAACAACAATCATCGTACCGTCATCTAAATATGCTACCCCTTGATTATGTTCCTTACCATCTTTAATCACAACAACTTGCATATCCTCACCAGGAATAACAACTGGTTTTACCGCATTGGCAAGATCATTAATATTTAACACTGGGACATGGTGTAAATCACAAACTTTATTTAAATTAAAATCATTGGTAAGAATTTGAGCGCCCATTTTTTTAGCAAGGCGAACTAATTTTAAATCGACTTCATGAATATCCTCGAAATCTTCCTCTGAAATAATGACGTTTGTAGCACGCTCATCCTGGAGTTTTTTCAGCATATCCAGACCTCTACGGCCGCGCGTTCTTTTTAATGTATCTGATGAATCGGCAATATGTTGTAGTTCCGTTAATACAAACTGCGGTACAACTAATACACCCTCGATAAATCCTGTAGAGGAAATATCAGCAATTCGTCCATCTATAATTACGCTTGTATCTAACAGCTTATACAATGCTTTATAATCGGCACTTCCAAGTATATTACCTGGTTCGCCGCTTTTTTTCTTGGAGTTCGGACCTGATTTTGTAAACATTTGAATAAGCTCATCCCGTTTGTTAAATCCAACTCTAAAACCTAAATAACCAAGAATAATGGATAATAATATCGGTAAGAAATTATTAATAATTGGTAAGTTAATACGCTCAATAGCAAACCCGATTAAATAAGCAACAATCAGACCTACAATCAGACCTAAAGTTCCGAATAATAGATCGGCTGCCGGAATTTTAAATAGGACTTCCTCCATCCACTGAATCAATTTGACACAGTAATCTGATAATGCAAAGGATAAAACAAATAATAAAAGTGCTCCTATTGCTACCGATACATAGGGATTGTTAAGCCAAGGATTAGAAGATAAATTTATAAATTCGTATAATGGCGGTAAAAAAACAAAGCCTAACGCTCCACCGATAAATAGGAATGCAATTTGAATAATACGTTTTAACATCACTATTCACCCCCCTTTACTAAGTTTAATTATACATAGATTATATTTAGTTTGCGAACTACGAACACCCTTGAATTTACAATTCAGTAAAAATACAGCTAAAGTCATAATCAGGTTTAGGTAGCTTCCCTCCTTTTCATCATTTACTATATTTTTACCCAAAAGTAAAACTAAACATGCCCATACAAGCATTTCATTGTATAGGCATGTTAATTATTTTTCCTATAAATCATTAAAGCATGCTCTTAATGAATCATTGATTGTCTCAACACCGATTACTTGTATCCCTTCAGGATAATCCCATCCTCCTAAGTTTGAAGCCGGGATAAACGCTTTCTTAAATCCAAGACGAGCTGCCTCTTGCACTCTTTGCTCAATTCTAGATACACGTCTAACTTCGCCAGTTAATCCTACTTCTCCAACAAAACAATCTGTTGGTTTTACGGACTGTTCCTTATAGCTAGATACAATTGATGTAAGAACGGCTAGGTCAATTGCTGGTTCATCTAATTTAACCCCACCCGCTACTTTAATATATGCATCTTGGGCCTGTAAAAGCATTCCCATTCTTTTTTCTAACACAGCCATTAATAATTGAACTCGATTTTGATCTACGCCTGTTGCCATTCGCTTCGGATAATTAAAGCTCGTCGGTGTTACAAGAGACTGGATTTCAACAAGGATTGGTCTTGTACCTTCCATAGAAGCGACAATAGTAGATCCAGGAGCACCATGAGATCGCTCTTGTAAAAATAATTCAGAAGGGTTACTTACCTCTTTTAAACCGTGGTGAACCATTTCAAAAATAGCAATTTCATTTGTAGAACCAAAACGGTTTTTTTGACTTCTTAATATTCTATAGGTATGGTGACGTTCCCCTTCAAAGTACAATACTGTATCTACCATATGCTCTAACAGTCTTGGTCCTGCAATTTGTCCTTCCTTTGTTACGTGTCCAACAAGGAAAATCGCGATTCCCTTTGTTTTTGCAATTCGCATTAATTCAGCTGTACATTCACGTACTTGAGAAATACTCCCTGGAGCACTTGTTACCTCAGGGTGATGAATGGTTTGTATGGAATCCACCACTACAAATTTCGGTGAAACCTGTTCAATCGTTTGATGTATTAATTCTAAATTTGTTTCGGAATAGATATATAGCTCCTTAGAGGTAACACCTAATCTCTCTGCCCTTAGTTTTGTTTGACGCATGGATTCCTCTCCAGATATGTACAAAACTCGATGATCCTTACTTGATAAAAGAGCAGAAACCTGCATTAGTAATGTTGATTTCCCTATACCTGGGTCCCCTCCGATTAATACAAGTGATCCGGGAACGATTCCTCCACCTAATACACGATTAAGTTCATTCATTTCTGTATGTACTCGAGGCTCCTCTACCGTTTCTACAGAGACGATAGGAGTCGCTTTTTGAATAACCGTATCAACGGAATGCTGAAATGCCCCTCGTGGACCTTTTGACACTACTTCAACTTCCTCAACCATCGTATTCCAATCACCACATCCAGGACATCTCCCTAACCATTTTGGCGATTCGTATCCACATGAATTACAACAAAACTTTACTTTCTTTTTTGCCATAAGCCCTCCTAATTCGTTGCTACATAATGACTTTCACAATTGTTATTATGTATATTGTTTATGTTAACCATTAAAAAAGCAATAGATTAGTGGTGAACTACTTACAAGTAGAGCATGTAAACTTACAACATTCTACTTTATTTGACGTTAATAAAATGAAAAAGGTCCCGCTATAAGTTATAGCGAGACACTTTCTTCGTTTAGATTGCGTTCACAGTATCTTTTTGGCGAATAACAAACTCACCATCTACATAATCAAAGACTACTTGCTGACCTTTTGAAACATTTCCTTTTAACAGTTCTTCAGAAAGGCGGTCTTCAACGTGTTTTTGTAAAGAGCGGCGCAATGGACGAGCACCATATTGAGGATCGTAGCCTTCGTCTGCAATTTTTTCAAGAGCAGCATCTGTAAGCTCTAATTCAATATCTTGCTCTTTCAAACGTTTTGTTAATGATGTCGCCATTAGAGAAATAATTTCTTTTAATTCATCTTTTTCTAATGAATGGAAGACAATCATTTCATCGATACGGTTTAAGAATTCTGGACGGAATGCTTTTTTCAATTCTTCAAGCATAGTCCCTTTCATATCTTTATATTTGTCAGAGGTATCACCAACACCAAAGCCAAGATTTTTACGATATTTCAAGGCTTCTGCACCTACATTTGACGTCATAATAACAACTGTGTTACGGAAGTCTACTTTACGTCCTTTTGAATCAGTTAAACGTCCGTCATCCAATACTTGTAGCAGAATATTGAACACATCTGGGTGCGCTTTTTCAATTTCATCAAATAACACAACTGAATATGGTTTGCGACGTACTTTTTCTGTTAGTTGACCACCTTCATCAAACCCAACATAGCCTGGAGGTGAACCAACTAGACGAGAAGTTGAATGTTTCTCCATGTATTCAGACATGTCAATTCGAATCATTGCATCTTCATCGCCAAACATCACTTCAGCTAAAGCACGAGCAAGCTCTGTTTTACCAACACCTGTTGGCCCAAGGAAAATAAATGAACCGATTGGACGTTTTGGATCTTTCAAACCTGCACGAGCACGACGTATTGCACGTGAAATTGCTTCTACTGCTTCTGTTTGCCCGACAACACGTTTGTGTAATTCTTCTTCTAAGTTAAGCAGTTTTTCAGATTCTTCTTGAGCAATTTTTGAAACCGGAATTCCAGTCCACATTGATACGACCATAGCGATATCATCAACTGTGACTTTCGATTCCTCTTTCCCTTGTTTTTCTTTCCATGTTTTTTTCGTTTGCTCTAGCTCATCTTTAATTTTTTGTTCAGTATCACGAAGTGCAGCCGCTTTTTCAAATTCTTGACTTGATACTGCTGCATTTTTTTCGTTACGAACATTTTCTAATTTGTCTTCCAACGCTTTTAAGTTTGGCGGTACGTTAAATGAACGTAGGCGAACTTTAGAGCCAGCTTCATCGATTAAGTCAATCGCTTTATCTGGTAAGAAGCGATCTGAGATATAACGATCTGATAATTTTGCTGCCGCTTCAACGGCTTCATCAGTAATTTTTACACGGTGATGCGCTTCATAACGGTCACGTAAACCATTAATAATTTGAATTGTTTCTTCTACTGATGGTTCATCAACCTGGATTGGTTGGAATCGACGCTCTAAAGCTGCATCTTTTTCAATGTATTTACGATACTCATCTAGCGTTGTTGCACCAATACATTGTAATTCTCCACGAGCTAAGGATGGTTTTAAAATATTGGATGCATCGATCGCACCTTCTGCACCACCCGCTCCAATTAATGTATGCAATTCATCAATGAATAAAATGACATTGCCTGCTTGACGAATTTCATCCATTACCTTTTTCAAACGATCTTCAAACTCACCACGGTATTTTGTTCCTGCTACAACCGTACCCATATCAAGCGTCATGACACGTTTGTCACGTAAGATTTCGGGCACTTCGTTATTAACGATTTGTTGAGCAAGCCCTTCCGCAATAGCCGTTTTACCTACGCCAGGCTCCCCGATTAATACTGGGTTGTTTTTTGTACGACGAGATAATACCTCAATCACTCGTGTGATTTCTTTACTACGTCCAATAACAGGATCTAAAGAGCCTTCTCTCGCAATTGCGGTTAAGTCACGAGCTAAACCATCTAGCGTTGGAGTATTTACCGATTGAGTTGGATTTGCTCCACTTTGCGTTGTATCATTATTTCCTAGTAGGAGTAATACTTGCTGACGGGCTTTATTTAAACTTACACCAGCATTTGAAAGTACTCGAGCCGCTACACCTTCACCTTCACGGATTAAGGCTAATAATATATGTTCAGTTCCAATGTATGCGTGGCCAAGCTTACGAGATTCATCTACTGACAGCTCGATTACCTTTTTAGCTCGAGGTGTATAATGAACGATTGGGCCAACGTCTTTTGTGCCTTTACCAACTAGCTCCTCGATTCCCGACTCAATCATTTGTGGGCTTACATCAATTGCCTCTAAAGCCTTTGCTGCAATTCCCCCACCTTCACGAATAAGGCCAAGAAGTATATGTTCAGTTCCAATCGATTCGTGCTTCCATCGGATAGCTTCTTCTTGTGCAAGTTGTAATACTTTTTGTGCTCGCTGTGTAAAACGATTAAACATCATACTTTTCCTCTCCTTTTTCCACTGAGTTTTTAGTTTTTGCATTCAACTTTTCGCGTAATAATTTTGCTCTAAACAGGTCTCTTTCTGTTGCTTGCAGCGTAGTGCCTGCGTATTGTTGTACAAAACCTTGTTGAATTAAAATCATACATTCATTTAATATGCTTAAAGGAACGTCTTTAATAATATCTAAGTCTATGCCTAAACGAACATTTGATAAACATGAAGCCGCCTCTTCGCTTGTCATAATCCGCGCATATCTTAATGTGCCTAGTGAACGCTGTATCCGATCTTCTAATGCGATAGGCGCTTGTTGCATAATCAATTGTCTTGCATTTCGTTCGTTTTGAATAATTTGTTCAACTACATTTTGTAAATCGTTCAATATTTCCTCTTCCGATTTTCCTAATGTAATCTGATTTGAAATTTGATAAATGTTCCCAAGATTTTCGCTACCCTCGCCATAAATACCTCTAACTACCATTCCTAGTCTTGTCAACGTCTGAATAATAGCCTTCATTTGTTTAGACATTGTAAGTGCTGGTAAGTGCACCATAACTGATGCTCTTAACCCTGTGCCCACATTTGTAGGGCAGCTTGTTAAATATCCAAAGGACTCTTCAAAAGCGTACGGTATATGTTTTTCAAGGTAACGATCAAGTTGGTTGGCAAGCTCATAGGTTTCATAGAGCTGGAAGCCAGGTGATAAACATTGTATTCGCAAATGATCTTCCTCATTAACCATGACACTTATTGATTCATCATTTGAAATAACGACTGAAGCAGATTTCTCCTTTTTAGCAAGTAGTGGGCTTATTAAGTGTTTTTCCACCAGAACCTGTCTTTGTAATGCTGGCATTTCCTTAATCGTGAAATGGGAGAAAAAATGGTCCCCATTTTTACGATTTAATAGTGCCTGGGTCACTACTTGATCAATTTGTTTTGCTTCTTGTTCATCAAAACTAAGTGGGAAACGATAGCCTACTAAATTTCTAGCTAAACGTATTCTTGTACTCATGACAATGTCTGCATCAGAACCTTTTACCTCTAACCAACTTGGTCCGTCACTTTTAAGAAAATGCTCTAAATTCATGGTGTATCAACACCTCCAACTTCAAGCTTACGCTCCATTTCTTTAATTTCATCTCTAAGTTTCGCAGCATCTTCAAAACGTTCTTCTACAATCGCTAACTGCAATTGTTCACGAGTTGTTTCAATCTGTTTTTTTAGTAACAAATGATTATTTTTTGAACTACCAGGTACTTTCCCATTATGTTTCGTTCCAGACTGAATTTTTTCTAGCACTTGAGGTAATTTGCTACTAAAGGTTTCATAACATTTTGGGCAACCGAGCTTACCTTCATTCAAAAATTGACGAAAGGTAAATCCACACCCTGGACAGGAAGTGGTAGTTTGAGTGTTAGATTGTTGTTTTTCATTAGTTTCACTTTTCCATATTTGTAGACCAAACCAATTTGATACTAGTTGTGCAAGCGGAAATTGCTCTTCATTTTGAAAATCAACATTAAATGGGTGAAATTGTGCTGCACATACCTCACAGTAATGCCTTTCACTTTTTTGACCATTGATAATTTGTGTTACCGTCACAGTCGCTTGGTTGGTTTTACAGTGTTCACAGATCAAGATGCGCCACCTCACTGGTTATCATATTTTAAAGTTGTTAACATTGCCCGTAAAATAAACGACCTTACTTCATCTCGGATTGGTAACTGCAACCTCAGGGATGACCTATCAATGGCAGCTAACATTAATTTAGCTTCACGCTTTGAAATCACTCGTTCGTCTATTAATCGATATATGATATCTTCAGCCATAACTTGAGTCGCACCATTGTCTATTTGATTTATCATAGAATCTAATAAATCGGACTTCGAATTCGGTCGCACTCTGAATATTCGTATATAGCCACCGCCACCACGTTTACTTTCAACTAGATACCCTCTCTCAGCGGTAAACCTCGTATTTATCACGTAATTAATCTGTGAAGGTACGCATTGGAATTTATCAGCTAATTCACTACGTTTTATCTCAATATGTCCTTGCCCTCCTAATTCGATAACACGCTTTAAATAACCTTCAATGATGTCAGATATATTTCCCATCTTTATACCTCACCTCACTCGGTATTCTGACTTTGACTATCTTTGACTTTATTATATTAACGTCATTTATAAAATGCAAATAAAAGAACTCGATTTTTTTATTCCGTAAATATTTGTATTGCTTTAATTTTCCCCTATTTAACTCAATAATATTAGACAAAAAATCCGACAAAATCTGCAGTGAGAATTTGTCGGATCAATGGTTTATTTTTGTTTGGTTTCTATATCTTTTTTCGGATCTATTTTATGCTCATCGTGAGGGAATAGTACAGCAGATAGTAGTCCAGAAAAAAGAGTGGCACTAATGGTGATTAAGGCTTTATGATACGTCGATACTTCAGGGTAATAATTTGTTAACATAAATATTGCTGCAATCGCTACGATAATCATCGTCGGCACAACATATTTTGTTCTCTTCTTCCACATATATATGACTTCCTTTTCAGCTTTATATATTTCATTTTCTTAAACCTAAATTAAACTCAAAAGTATTTTACAATGTACACAACTGAAATACAAATTCTCCTCCCGTAACCATCCTATCAATATTGCGCACACTATTGATAGAAAAAGATAGATTTTGCACAATTTGAATTAGTATAATAATAATTAGTAATCACTAATCTTCACATGTCTTTGATTAAAATTTACTTAATAAGGAGAATTACATGATTCGTTTATTCAATAAAACAAATCAATCCAATTTAATAGAGTTAAAAACAGAACAATTTATAAACAACGTCCAACTGGATGTTGGGAAATATCCTAATTTAACAAAACAGCTTCAGCTAATCCAACTAACAAAAGAAGATTTAGCAATATTAAAACAGCTTGAACCATTATCGAATGAATTTATTCCGATGATGGTAAACGAATTTTATTCTGCATTAACATTAAGCGATCACCTAATCAATATTATTAATGAACACTCTAAAATTGAGCGATTAAAAGTCACTCTAACAAAGCATTTAAAAGATATATTCAAGGGACAAATCAATAGAGAGTATATCGAGGAACGTAATGCTATTGCCCATACACATGTAAGAATCGGATTAGAATCCAATTGGTATATCGGTTCTTTCCAATCATTAATGACAACTTTTATTTATTTTATAAACGATTTACAGTTGTCAAAGGATGATACTGCTCGTGCGATAAATGCCTTTTCAAAGATTATTAACTTTGAACAACAGCTTGTGATTCAGGCGTACGATCTTGAACAACAACGCATTCGTGAACAAAATGAAAAAGTGAAAATGTCGCTCATTTCAACAATTCAAAACACCGCAGAGGAGCTAAATGCCATAAGCGAAGAAACAACAGCATCACTCCAGCTTATTACTGCTCAATCAGAAAATATTTCTACTGCAACAAAGCAAGGATTAAGTTTTGTCGCGGAAACGGAAGAGAAGTCTTCTTTAGGAACACAGCACCTTGAGAAACAAACTCAATTAATGAATATTATTATTGAAAGTGTCGACATTTTAGAATCATCCATGCATAAATTAAGTGATTCCTCTAAGAAAATTACAGAGATCGTAGGACTTGTGACTGGCATTGCAGATCAAACGAACTTACTTGCTTTAAATGCATCTATTGAGGCGGCTCGTGCAGGGGAACACGGTAAAGGCTTTGCTGTAGTTGCAGAGGAAGTTCGAAAATTGGCAGAGGAAACAAAAAATGCTGTACAAAATGTTTCAACTTTAATTAAAGAAACAGAAAACAATATTACAAACATGACCGGAGCAGTAACCCACGTTGATAAGCAAGTTCATTTAAGCGTGGAGGCCCAACAACGATTAGCTGAATCCTTTAAATCAATCGCCCAGTCTGTTTCAGGTATTAAAGATCAATATTCCAACACGACAAAAGATATTAATGAAATTTCCAATCACTTAGCTGAGTTAGCAGATAGTGCAACTTTCGTTTCATCTTCATCAGATTCCTTAGTAAGTGTGTTACATGATTTAACAGATTAATATATAAAGGGAGTTCGATTTTTATCGAACTCCCTTTTTTTACTTATTGTTATTTCGTCTTTCCAATCTTTGTTGTCTTCGTTGCAGTCCTTTTTCGTAAAGAACCTTCTCCTCTTCCGTTTCAGGGTAAATTTTAGGTACCGGAATCGGATTCCCCTTACTGTCGATTGCAACAGTTGTTACAAAGGATTCTGTTGTAATTTTTTGCTCACCAGTTCGGAAATTAAGAGCTTTTACTATTACATAGACCTCCATTGATGTTGATCCAGTTGAGGTTACGATTGCTTCTAGCTCTAAAATATCTCCAACATTGGCCGGAGAGACAAAATCAACAGAGTCAAATGCAGCTGTGACGATTTCACTTTTTGCGTGTTTCATACTTGCAATGGCTGCTACCTCGTCAATATAGGCTAATACCTTTCCTCCAAAAATGGAAAGATGATGATTTGTATCTGGTGGTAATACAAGTCTTGATTGAATCGTCCTTGACTGTTTCATTGGTACAGCATTTTCCATAGATAAGTACATCCTTTATTGTTTTATTCATTAGTATTTCTCTAAATGGTTGTTTTGATCGTAATGAATTTCAAATCCGTCATTTCCTGTATTGCGTATTTAATTCCTTCACGCCCATAGCCACTATTTTTCATCCCTCCATATGGCATGTTATCCACACGGAAAGTCGGAATATCATTAATAACAATTGCACCTGCTTCTAATTCATCAGCAGCTTTGAGAGCATCTGTTAGTACATTTGTATAAATCCCTGCATTTAATCCTAAATCCGATGCATTTACAAGCTCTATCGCTTCATCTAATGTTTTGTATGGTACTAGGGATACGATTGGAGCAAAGGTTTCCAAGCACACGACTTTCATGTTTGGAGTTACATTTGTCATTACTGTTGGCGTCATCCATCGTTCCGAGAATTCTGCTCCTGTTGCCACTTGTGCACCTTGTTCTTTCGCTTCTTCAATCCATTGCTTAATTCTATTCACTTCTTTTGGGTGAATCATTGCACTTACGTCTGTTAAAGGGTCTAGGGGATCACCCACTTTTAACTTCTTCGTTTCTTCAATAAACGCTTTAGAAAATTCATCATAAATTGATTCATGAACATAGACACGCTGTAGTGAGATACAAACTTGGCCTGCAAAACCAAAGGCTCCACCTACACATCGGGAAACTATTTTTTCAATAGGCGTACTCGGTTCCACAATGACAGCTGCGTTGGATCCAAGCTCTAATGTAACTTTTCTCAAACCGATTTTTTCTTTAATTTTAAGCCCTACAGCACCACTACCTGTGAAAGTAACCTTTTTTACATACGGATGAGTTATAAGGGTATCACTTAGCTCTCCACCAGAACCTGTTACAATTTGTAATGCCCCATCCGGTAAACCAGCCTCTTTAAAGATTTCCGCCATTACTAATGCACTTAAAGGTGTTTGAGTTGCCGGCTTTAATACTACAGTATTCCCAACTGCAAAAGCTGGTCCTAATTTATGAGCAACTAAATTAAAAGGAAAGTTAAAAGGTGTAATTGCTGAAACAACACCTACTGGTACACGTTTTGTATAACCGATTCGATCTTTCACACCAGGCGCAGCGTCCATAGGAACTGTTTCACCCATTGATTGTTTTGCGGCTTCTGCCGAAAATTGATAAGTCGCAATAGTACGGTCAATTTCAGTCAATGCGGCAGAAATCGGCTTTCCTGCTTCTTTTGCTAGTATTTCAGCAAACTCATTTTTACGGCTTCGCATAATATCTACAACTTTATATAATATTTCCGCTCGTTCATATGCCGTTGTCTTTTTAAATGCTAGAAACGCTTTGTGCGCCCCTTCAATTGCATTTTCAACATCTGTAACAGATGCCTTTGCAACCTTTGCAATAGACTCTCCAGAATAAGGCGATGTTAATTCGTAGGAATTCTTTGTATCCATCCATTCACCATTTATCCATAATTTCGTTTCCTTCAATTCGAACACCCCCAAATTTCTTTATGTCTATTTTAGCACTTGTTTACATTTGAAAAGAAATAAAGTAACTTGACAAATGAAGTTATTATTCGTTTTTAATTTCCACCAAATTTACCAATAAAAAAGGCTTTTTACATTATTCTGTAAAAAGCCTTGCCATCAATTTAAATTAAACCTAACTCTAGCATCTCTTCTTTTGTAAATGCTCGGGACCTTGTTAAAAATCTTTTCCCATGAACACCTTCTAAAGAGAACATTCCTCCACGGCCATCTACAACATCAATAATTAGCTGCGTATGCTTCCAATATTCGAATTGACTTTTATGCATATAAAATTTTGCTCCACCAATTTCACCCATCAGCACGTCTTGACTACCAAGAATTAAATCTCCCTCTGGATAACACATTGGGCTTGATCCATCACAGCAACCACCTGATTGATGAAACATCACTGGTCCATGCTGTTCCTTTAATTTTTCGATTAACGCAAGTGCTTCTTCCGTTGCAATTACACGTTCTACCACTTGCTAGCCCCCTTTAAATCAATTCCACCTTTGCAAAAGACAAGATATTTTTAACAGCTGGATATACAATATTCTATGAAACTCTCACGATTTTATTTCTTAGGCTAGGGCTTTTTTGCGAACAAACAGCTTTATTAAAAATAATAGATTAGAAGAATCCTAATTTATTTTGGCTGTAGCTTACAAGTAGGTTTTTCGTTTGTTGATAGTGTTCAAGCATCATTTTATGGTTTTCACGACCTACACCAGACATTTTGTATCCACCGAATGCTGCATGGGCTGGATATGCATGATAGCAATTTGTCCATACGCGTCCAGCTTGGATTTCTCTACCGAAGCGATAGGCAGTATTAATATCACGCGTCCAAACACCTGCACCTAAACCGTATAAAGTATCGTTTGCAATTTCAAGTGCTTCTTCCTTCGTTTTGAATGTTGTAACAGCTACAACAGGCCCAAAGATTTCTTCTTGGAAAATGCGCATTTTATTATTCCCTTTAAATACTGTTGGCTTAATGTAGTAGCCTTCAGTAAAATCGCCACCTAAATCGTTCTTTTCTCCACCGATTAATACTTCTGCTCCTTCTTGTTTACCAATTTCTAAATAGGACAGAATTTTTTCCATTTGTTCTGATGATGCTTGAGCGCCCATCATAGTGTTTGGATCAAGTGGGTTACCTGTTTTAATCGCAGCAACACGCGCAAGCGCCTTTTCCATGAACTTATCATAGATAGATTCTTGAATTAATGCACGGGAAGGACAAGTACATACCTCGCCTTGGTTTAATGCAAATAAGACAAATCCTTCGACCGCTTTATCTAAAAATGCATCATCTTCATCCATAACATCCTCGAAGAAAATATTTGGTGATTTTCCACCTAACTCTAATGTTACTGGGATTAAATTTTGTGATGCATATTGCATAATTAAACGACCAGTCGTTGTTTCACCTGTGAATGCTACTTTACCGATTCGAGGATTTGATGCTAGCGGTTTTCCAGCTTCTAAACCAAATCCATTTACGATGTTTACAACACCTGGTGGTAATAAATCTTCAATTAACTCCATTAGTACTAAAATCGATGAAGGAGTTTGTTCAGCTGGTTTTAATACAACACAGTTACCAGCTGCTAGAGCAGGTGCTAGTTTCCAAACTGCCATAAGCAGCGGGAAGTTCCAAGGAATAATTTGCCCAACTACACCAATTGGCTCATGGAAATGATAAGCAACTGTATCTTCATCAATTTGAGAAATCCCACCCTCTTGTGCACGAATTGCACCAGCAAAGTAGCGGAAATGGTCAACTGCAAGAGGTAAGTCAGCATTTAATGTTTCACGAACTGCTTTACCATTTTCCCACGTTTCGGCAATTGCAAGTAACTCTAAGTTAGCTTCGATACGATCAGCAATTTTATTTAAAATATTTGCTCTTTCTGTTGGCGATGTTTTACCCCAAGCATCTTTCGCAGCATGTGCAGCGTCTAGCGCTAGTTCAATGTCTTCTTCTGTTGAACGAGCCACTTGTGTAAATACTTGTCCAGTGACGGGTGTTACATTGTCAAAATATTGGCCTTTTACTGGAGGAGTCCATTTTCCATTAATATAGTTGTCATATCTTTCTTTAAAATTCACAATTGCCCCTTCAGTGTTAGGAAATGCATAAACCATTTATAACTCTCCCCTTTTGAAATTAGTAATACCTTTTCATATATTTAACTTCCGTACCAATGTAATGAAAAAGGTATTTACTATAATCTATTATTCGATATGCTAGAATATTTCTAGAAAATCCATTTTTTTCATATGTTTTTTTCGACAAAATTCACCCTCGAAAATATGTAAGTAAAACGCCTAATCGAGATTTGAATATGTATTTGACGACAATGATTCCTTCTATATTTTAAGAACTATAATGAATTAATGAATTTGTTCCTGTTAACAATAGTAGAGGCAAAAAAATTTTCATATTGTATACTAATTTATAGTGAACATTTATCAGTATGAATAAAAGATAATTAGGAGAGTTTATGCGAATAAATAAGTACTTAAGTGAAACTGGCATAGTATCTAGAAGAGGTGCCGATAAGTTAATAGAAGAAGGTAGAGTTACCATTAACGGTTTAAAAGCAACCGTCGGAAGCCAAGTAGAAGAAAATGATGTTGTCCATGTTGATGGCAAACCTGTCAAAAAAGAAGAAGAGCTAGTTTATATTATGTTAAATAAACCAGTGGGTATTACAAGTACAACGGAAAGACATATTAAAGGAAATGTTGTTGATTTCGTTGGACATTCAAAACGTATCTTTCATATTGGACGACTTGATAAAGACTCTGAGGGTTTATTACTCCTCACAAATGACGGTGACATTGTGAACGAAATATTACGGGCAGAAAACCGTCATGAAAAAGAATATATCGTACAGGTTGATAAGCCTATTACCGATAACTTTTTAAATCGAATGGCATCAGGTGTTGAAATCTTAGAAACGAAAACATTGCCTTGTAAAGTGGAGAAAATATCATCCCATGTTTTTAAGATTATATTAGAGCAAGGCTTGAATAGACAAATCCGTAGAATGTGTTCGGCGTTAGGATATTCTGTTAAAAGACTTCAGCGAATTCGCATTATGAATATACAACTAGGAAATTTAAAAGTAGGCAAGTGGAGAGATTTAACAGATAAGGAACGAACAGAGCTATTTAGATTATTAAATTACACACCAAAATAAGCATTATTTCAATCCATTCAAACGAAGTGCTATAAAGAAAATGACTCAAAAAGGCTTGAACAATACCTTTCTGAGTCATTTTTTATGATCAATCATGCTCCCCCAAGATAAGCTTCTTTTACTTTATCGCTTTCTTGAAGCTCTTTGGCAGAACCACTTAATACAATTTTACCTGTTTCAAGTACATAAGCGCGATCTGCAATAGACAATGCCATATTTGCATTTTGCTCAACTAATAATACCGTTGTGCCTTCTTTATTTACCGTTTGAATGATTTCGAAAATCTTTTTCACGATTAAAGGAGCTAACCCCATTGAAGGCTCATCCATTAATAATAGTTTCGGTTTTGCCATTAACGCCCGACCCATGGCTAACATTTGTTGTTCCCCACCTGATAGAGTACCTGATAGCTGTTTACGGCGCTCGTCTAAAATTGGGAAAAGTTCATAAACATAAGCTAAATCTTTCTTAATATTTTCTCGGTCTTTACGTAGGAAGGCACCCAATTCTAAGTTTTCTTCTACTGACATATTAGAAAATACACGACGACCTTCAGGAACGTGAGAAATACCACTTTTTACGATTGTTTGTGCGGGTTTTCCAACGATTTGCTGCGTATGATATAAAATTTGTCCGTTCTTTGGTTTTAATAGACCTGATAAAGTTTTTAATAGAGTAGATTTTCCTGCACCATTGGCACCGATAAGCGTTACAATCTCACCTTCATTTACCTCTAAGGAGACATCTTTTAATGCATGAATATTTCCATAGTACACATCAATGTTGTTCACTTTTAGCATTATTCACTAACCTCCTCACCTAGGTAAGCTTCAATAACCTTTGGATTATTACGAATTGCTTCTGGCGTACCGTCTGCGATTAATTGCCCGTGGTCTAGCACGTAGATTCTTTCACAAATCCCCATTACTAAATGCATATCATGTTCAATTAAAAGAATCGTTAAATCAAATTCTTTTCTAATGAATGCAATAAGCTCCATCAAATCATGTGTTTCCTGTGGATTCATACCTGCAGCAGGTTCATCTAATAATAACAGCTTAGGTTTCCCCGCAAGAGCACGCGCAATCTCAAGGCGACGTTGCATCCCATACGGTAAGTTTTTAGCGAGCTCATCCTTATATACATCTAGGCCAAAAATCTTTAAAAACTCAATAGATTGTCTTTCCATCTCCGCCTCACCCTTAAAGTGACTCGGTAAGCGTAAAATGGAAGAAATAATGGAATGCTTCGCAATTTGATGATTTGCTACTTTAACATTGTCTAGTACCGTCATATCTTTGAAAAGACGAATATTTTGAAATGTACGGCTCATTCCTAATTTTGTTACCTGATATGGCTGCATACCATTAATTTTCTTTCCGTCAAAGGAAATTTCACCTTCTGTCGGCTCATATACGCCTGTTAACATATTGAATGTAGTTGTTTTACCAGCACCATTAGGACCGATTAAACCAATTAATTCGCCCCTGTTTATATACATATTTACCTTTTGGACGGCTTTTAACCCACCAAATTGAATACCAACATTTTCAGCATTTAGAAGAAGGTTACTTGTCATGCTTTTGAACCTCCCTTTTTACCAAACTTGAATAAATCCGTAATTTCTTTCGTACCCATTAAACCAGTTGGGCGATATAACATTACGATAATCAATACTAAAGAATAAATGATCATACGTGTTTCAGGGAAGTTTGCTAAATACGTCGTAACGAATGTAATAAATACAGCCGCAATGATAGCTCCAGATAAACTACCTAAACCACCTAATACAACTAAAATTAAAATATCAAAGGACTTTAAGAATCCAAAAGCTGTCGGCTGAATGATAAAGATGTTATGTGCATAAATAGCTCCTGCAACCCCGGCGAATGCCGAACCGATTGCAAAGGCAACTACTTTATAGTAAGTCGTATTAATACCCATTGCATCTGCTGCAATCTCATCTTCTCGCACTGAAATACAGCCTCGTCCATGTCGAGAGTTTGTGAAGTTTGCGACAACTAGAATTGTGATAATTACGCCAATATAGGCATATGTCCAATTTGACATTTGATTAACAACCATTCCCGCTGCTCCGCCAACATAATCAACATTGATAAAAATGATACGAATAATTTCTGCAAAGCCAAGTGTTGCAATGGCTAAATAATCTCCCTTTAATCGAAGAGAAGGAATTCCAACAAGTAACCCTGCTAAGCCTGCAACAAGTGCTCCGATGACAATTGCAATCGGAAACGGAAGTCCAAGTTTCATCGTTGCAATGGCACTAAAATAAGCACCTACTGCCATAAAACCAGCATGACCAATGGAGAATTGCCCTGTTATACCAATAACAATATGTAAACTTACTGCTAGCATAATATTGATACACATCGTCACTAGCATATTTTGATAATATGCATCTAGCATCCCACCCGAGATCATGACCTGTACGACTGCATAGATTACTAGCGCTAAAATACTATAGCTCCAAAAAGCTTTAGATTTTTTCATTTCCGCCTCACCTACACTTTCTCTCGGGCGTTTTTACCAAATATACCCGATGGTTTTACGATTAATATAATAATTAAAATGACAAACGCTGCTGCATCGCGCCATAGAGAGAATCCAATCGCACTTACAATTGTTTCAACGATACCTAAAATATATCCACCGAACATCGCACCAGGTATACTACCAATTCCACCTAAAACGGCTGCGATAAATGCTTTTAAGCCCGGTAGCACACCCATTAAAGGATCGATTCTTGTATAGTAAATACCGAATATAACACCAGCTGCACCAGCTAGGGCAGAACCAATAGCAAACGTTGCAGAAATAGTATTATCTACGTTTATACCCATTAATCTTGCCGCATCAGCATCATGTGAAACTGCACGCATCGCTTTACCGATTTTCGTTTTATGAACGATAAATTGTAATAAAACCATAAGAATGATTGTTACCACTAAAATCATAATGGATTGAGAACTAATACTTGCTCCAAAAATATCAATTGAAGCTTTTGGTATTACGCCATCCGGGTATGCCTCAGGTGAAGCACCACGGAAGTAAATCACAGTATACTCGATTAATAATGAAACCCCAATCGCTGTAATAAGCGCTGCAATACGTGTTGCATTTCGTAATCGTTTATAAGCAACACGCTCAATGATAACCCCTATAACTGCACATAGAACCATCGAGATAATTAAAGCTGGTATAAAACTTAAATCCCATCTTGCTATGGCAAAGAAACCGATAAAGGCACCAAGCATAAAGACGTCACCATGAGCAAAGTTAATTAATTTTATGATTCCGTATACCATCGTGTACCCTAATGCGATTAATGCATAGATACTCCCTACCGATATACCGTTTACCAGTTGTTGGAGCCATTCCATTATCTTTCACTCCTTTACAAATCTTTTTATCACTTATTTACATAACTCTATTTCTTCTAAAAGGAAAAAAAGGGGGCAACAAGCCCCCCTTTCGGTTAAAGAATTAAGGATTAACTTTAGAGTTGAATACTTGGCTGCCGTCTTTAAATTCTAAAATTGTTGCTGATTTAATTGGGTTATGTTTTTCATCTACTGAGAATGAACCAGTAACTCCTGCAAAGTCTTTTGTTTCAGCTAAAGCGTTTTTGATCGCTTCCCCGTCAAGTGAATCTGCTCTGTCAATTGCATCTGCAATATAGTAAGCTGTGTCATATCCAAGAGCGTGGAATCCGTTTGGCTTTTCACCGTTCTTTTCTTCAAATGCTTTAACAAAGTCTTGAATTAATTCTTCTGGATCTTCAGAAGAGAATGCATTAGACATATAAGTGTTGTTTAGAGCATCTGCCCCAGCTAACTCTACTAAAGTTGGTGAATCCCAACCATCTCCACCCATAAGTGGTACATCGATACCTAATTCACGAGCTTGTTTAACAATTAGACCTACTTCTTCATAATAACCAGGGATGAAGACAAAGTCTGGATTTGCTGATTTTAAATTTGTTAATGTTGATTTGAAATCAACGTCGTTTGCAACATAAGCTTCTTCAGCTACCACAGTTCCACCATTTGCTTCGATTTGTTCTTTAAATGCTTTTGCTAAACCTTTAGCATAGTCGGAAGAGTTATCAGCATAGATTGCTACATTTTTTGCACCAAGCTCTGTAGCAAAGTTAGCCGCTACGACACCTTGGAATGGGTCAATGAAGCATGTACGGAAAACATATTCGTTAATAGAACCATCTTCATTAACTGTTAAGTTTTCAGCTGTACCTGATGCAGTTACAACTGGAACTTTGTTTGTGTTTGCAATTTGAACTGTTGCAAGCATGTTACCAGATGTAGCAGGTCCGATCATCGCATGTACTTTATCTTGTGTTGCAAGCTTAAGTGCAGCTGCTACTGCTTCAGCGTTTTCAGATTTGTTGTCTGCTGAAACTAATTCAATTTGTTTACCGTCAATACCGCCGTTAGCATTGATTTCTTCAATTGCTAATTGAGCACCTTTTAAAATGGAAGAACCGTAAGAAGCAACATCACCTGAAAGCTCTAAGTTTGCACCGATTTTAATCACTTCAGCGCTTTCGTTTGCATCAGTAGAATTTCCTCCTTCTGTACTTGTACTTGTGCTAGATCCTGATTCTGAACTTCCACATCCCGCTAATGCTCCTGCCACTAGTGAAGATGCTAAGAAGACAGAAGCAAATCTTTTAAGTGTTTTATTTTTTTCCATGTTCTTTCCCCCTAAATCCTGTTGTTTCTAAGAAGATATAAAAAATGTAATCTTATAGAAATATAATGAACATATTCCATTAATCAATCTAAATATTCAGAAAATTGACTCTATTTTTATATCTTCCTCGTTTTATTTGACTTACCCAATTTTATAACATTCTCACATTTTAGTAAAGTGTGATTTTTTGGTATTTTTAGATATTTCATATTATATAGAATCTTCAATAATATTAAATTGATGTTTTTACCTAAAAATCGTTATTGAAGGGAATTATTTTAATAATTTTTTCCTTAAAAAATGATAATAATTTCTACTTGTTGCAAAAAAACACTGACATAGTTGCGTTTATTCTAAAATTCACAAATCCATTCAAAATAAAAAAAGCAAGGATCTCCCTTGCTAAATCAGATCATATTCCAAAATGATGTTAACCTTTTAAGTGAAGATACTTTAAATTTTTCAAAAGTAAGTTATTTTTCTCTTAAATAAATATCCCTACTTTTAAATCCTTCATTTAGAATCCTCTTCATCTCTTCACGCCTTTTTTCTCTTGTTGCCTCCTGTTTAGCACTATATACATAACGCGCCCAGTCCTTTCGATAACCGGAAGTAAGCGATTGGTAAAAAGCTAATTGCTTTGGATCATCCTCTAAATCCTTTTCGATTTGAGGGATATACTCAATGTAATCTTCCACTCTTTGACTAACCTTTCTAGATGAAGTCCCCTTCCCTTTGGATTCCTCTTTTAATCCAACTACTGTAAATACATCATCTAAGCCGACCATTCGAGCAAACTTAATGTTACTACCATCTATATAGCCGTTTTCATCCACACCGATACTCGGGAAAATCTCATCTCTGTGTATAAAAGTGTTATATACTTTATTCCCTTTCTTTGGATAAGCAATATAAAGGTATCCATTTAGGTTAAGATGATTTTCAGATATGACGGTGCTTATAATTTCTTTCATTGCATCAATGTCAGTTACAAAAGTAAAAATTAGGTCATACTTTTTCCCGTCCACCAACGCTGTGTCAAAATGACTTAATTCATTGAAATAGTTACTACCTTCTGGTAAATGAATTATGGCGATCCTCTCGTATTTTAGTAAGTTTAGTTTAGTTACAATCGTTTTATCCATATTGCCCCTCCAAATAAAAAAATAAGATATAAAGCGACTTAATAACAAAGCCGGTATTTTATAGTGGTTTACTTATTACTCAGATATCTTACGATTTCATTCAATAATTGTCTAACCCAATATTAATTATTTTCCTCATTTATTTCCGCTTTCCTTTATTTAATGGTTTTGGATTCATATTTTTTGAAAAACTACATATAAATTTAAAAACCTTTGGAGGGGATAGAATGCGCACACGGATTCAATTAAAGGATACCATCTCACTCATACCAAAAATTCTACAATACTTGCTCAACACATGTCTCATCGTACTAGCAATATTATTATCCTACCAGCTACTACATGAAATTTGGGGATTTATACGGCTTGTCCTATCCAGTGAAAGCAGGGATTACAAACTCTTCCTCGCGAATATCCTCATTTTCTTTTTATACTTTGAGTTTCTAACCATGATTGTGAAATACTTCAAAGAAGATTAT